>CAXSEJ010000101.1:0-8916 GCA_964236395.1 uncultured Rhizobacter sp. | reverse complement strand
CCTTGCAGGCCTGGGCGCCGGAGTAGTCGAACTCGCAGGCCTGGCCGATGACGATGGGGCCGGCGCCGATGATCAGGATCGACTCGAGGTCGGTGCGCCTAGGCATTCGGCCGCTCCATCAGTGCCACGAAGCGGTCGAACAGGTAGCCGATGTCGTGCGGGCCGGGCGAGGCTTCGGGGTGGCCTTGAAAGCAGAACGCCGGCTTGCTCACGTGCGCGAGGCCCTGCAGCGTGCCGTCGAACAGCGAGACGTGGGTGGCACGCAGCGTCGCGGGCAGCGACTCCGGGTCGACCGCGAAGCCGTGGTTCTGGCTCGTGATGCTGACCCGGCCCGAGTCGAGGTCCTTCACCGGGTGGTTGGCGCCGTGGTGGCCGAACTTCATCTTGTAGGTGCGCGCGCCCGCGGCCAGCGCCATGATCTGGTGGCCGAGGCAGATGCCGAAGGTCGGCACGGACCGGTCGATGAATTCGCGCGCGGCGTCGATGGCGTAGCGGCACGGCTCCGGGTCGCCCGGGCCGTTCGCGAGGAACACGCCATCGGGCTTCATGGCGAGCACGGTGTCGGCCCGCGTCTCGGCCGGCACGACGGTGATCCGGCAGCCGCGCGACGCGAGCAGACGCAGGATGTTCCACTTGACGCCGAAGTCGTAGGCGACGACGTGAAAGCGCGCGTCCTTCACCCGGCCGTGGCCATGGCCGAGCTTCCAGGCGGTTTCGCGCCACTCGTAGGGCTCGCGCACGCTGACGACCCGGGCGAGGTCGAGGCCGGACATGCCGGGCGCCGAGCGGGCTTGCCCGACGGCGCGTTCGGCATCGGACGGCGTGACGACGTGGCCCTGCGGCCAGCCGACGATGCAGCCGTTCTGGGCGCCGCCGCTGCGCAGCCGACGCGTCAGCCCGCGCGTGTCGATGCCGGCGATGGCGACGGTGCCCTGGCGCCCGAGGTAATCGCCGAGGCTCGCGTCGCTGCGGAAATTCGACGCCCGCCGCGGTACGTCTTTCACGACCAGGCCGGCCGCATGCACCTTTGCCGATTCCGCGTCTTCGCCGCTGGTGCCGTAGCTGCCGATGTGCGGATAGGTGAGCGTGACGATCTGGCGGCAGTAGCTCGGATCGGTGAGGATTTCCTGGTAGCCGGTCAGCGCCGTGTTGAAGACCACCTCACCGGTCGTTTCGCCGCTGGCGCCGACCGATGTGCCCTGGAATATCGTGCCGTCGGCGAGTGCCAGCAGGGCCGGGGCGTGGTCGGGCAGCAACTGCGGAAACAACGGGGTGGACTCCGGGACGGATGGCTCGGTGACTGGGCCGCCGAGCGATCGAAAGGACTGCCGCGGCGCGCCCGGTTCGGGCAGCGGCCAGAACCGGCGTCAGCGGGGCTGAAGCGGAGCAAATTGTAGCGCCCGCCTCCGCTTGAACAATTGCCCTGGCGGCATTGCAAACGGTCTCTCTGCAGCCAGATAGCCGGAGTGCGATCGGGCGGCTCGGGGAACTAGAATGCCGCCGGTCGGTCTCACGACGTCGTCAGAGACTCAACGCTTCACTGGAGGATTCATGGACACTGGCCTGCAATCGATGAACGTTGGCTACGCGCCTTCCAGCGTGGAGCAGCGCAACCGCGTCCTGCGCAACACCTACTGGCTGCTTGCGCTGTCGATGGTGCCGACGGTGCTGGGCGCCTGGATCGGGGTCACGACGGGCCTGATGGCGTCGCTCGGCGCCGGCATGAGCGCGATCGTCTTCCTCGGCGGCGCCTTCGGCTTCATCTTCGCGATCGAGAAGACGAAGAACTCGGCCGCCGGCGTGCCGGTGCTGCTCGCCTTCACCTTCTTCATGGGCCTGATGCTCTCGCGCCTGATCGGCTCGGTGCTCGGCATGGCGAACGGGGCCGGGTTGATCATCACCGCCTTCACCGGCACGGGCCTGATCTTCCTCGGCATGGCGACGCTGTCGTCGGTGATCAAGCGCGACGTGTCCTCGATGGGCAAGTTTCTCTTCATCGGCGCGATCATGCTGCTCGTGGCGGGCGTCGCGAACATCTTCCTGCAGTCGAGCGCGCTGTTCATCACCGTCGCGGTGCTGGCGATCGGCATCTTCAGCGCCTTCATCCTGTACGACCTGAAGCGCGTCAAGGACGGCCTGGAAACGAACTACATCAGCGCGACGCTCGGCGTCTACCTGAGCCTGTACAACGTGTTCCAGTCCCTGCTCGCCTTGCTGGGGTTCGCCAACAGCAGCGATTAGTTCTTCGCTTCGCCGATTTCAAAACGGGGCTTCGGCCCCGTTTTGTCATGTCATTTCGAACGCCGCGATGCTTTCGACGTGGGCGGTGTGCGGGAACATGTTGACGGCACCGGCTGCCGTGCAGCGGTAGCCGGCCTTGTGCACGAGCAGCCCGGCGTCGCGCGCCAGGGTGGCGGGGTTGCAGCTGACATACACGATCCGGCGCGGCGGCTGCCAGCCGGCGCCATCCGTGCCGGCCTCGATGCCTTCGACCAGCGCCTTGACGATCGCGAAAGCGCCTTCGCGCGGCGGATCGACGAGCCACTTTTCGGCCATGCCGAGCTTGCCGAGATCGTCGGCGCCCAGCTCGAACAGGTTGCGCTCGATAAACGAGGTCTTGCCCGACAGTCCGTTGAGCGCCGCCGCCTCGCCGGCACGCTGAACCAGTGCCGCGCTGCCCTCGATGCCGAGCACCGTGGCCGCCCGCGTCGCCAAGGGCAACGTGAAATTGCCGAGCCCGCAGAACCAGTCGATCACGCGTTCCTGCGGCGCGACGTCGAGGAGCCGCACTGCCCGACCGACGAGGGCCTGGTTCATCGCCTGATTCACCTGAGTGAAGTCGGTCGGCCGAAACGGCATGCGCAGGCCGAATTCCGGCAGACCGTAGGCCAGCGACGACACGGCGCCGTCGAGCGTGCGTGCGGTGTCGGGGCCCTTCGCCTGCAGCCACCACTCGACGCCATGACGCGCCGCGAAGGCGCGGAGCAGGTCGATATCGCCTGGCGGCAGCGGCTCGAGATGGCGCAGCACCAGGGCGAGCGTCGCGTCGCCCACCGCCAGCTCGATCTGCGGCAGGCGGTCGCGCGTCGCCATCGCCGCCACGAGCTCGCGCAACGGCACGAGCAGGTCGCTCACTGCACGCGGCACCACTTCGCAGCTTCCGATCTCGGCCACGAAGCTCGACTTGCGCTCGTGAAAGCCGACCAGCACCGTGCCCTTCTTGACGACATGGCGCACCGAAAACCGGGCCCGCGAGCGGTAGCCCCAGGCCGGGCCCTCGATCGGCCGCAGCATGCACTCCGGGCGCACCTTGCCGATGTGCCAGAGCGCGTCTTCGAGCGCGCGCTGCTTGGTCGCCACCTGCGCCGAGACGTGCAGGTGCTGCATCTTGCAGCCGCCGCAGATGCCGAAGTAGCGACAGCGCGGCACCACGCGCTGGGCGCTCGGCCGGCGCAGCGCCGTCATCGACGCCTGCTCCCAGTTGCTCTTCTTCCGGTGCACGCGGACGCGCACCTGCTCGCCCGCCAGCGCGTCCTCGACGAAGACGACCTTGCCTTCGGCGTTGTGCGCCACGCCCTGCGCCTCGAGATCGAGCGACTCGATCCGAAGCCATTCATCCTCTGCCGTCATGGGCCGGATTATCCCGGCGCTGGCGAGGCACGCTGCTAAACTGACCCGGCCAGGAGAGAGCTTCAGGTCATCGAAGCCGCCGAAGGCGCAGACCGGCAGGGCAATGCGGTCGAACGCTCAGGTACCAGGGACTGGCACACGTCTGCTCGCAGGCGTTCCTCACTGGAGAGAGGCCCACCCCGAGTGGGTCCACCGAAGGGGCAAGCGGTGCCATTCACGGCATTGCCAATCTCTCAGGTAAAGCGGACAGGAGGGCAAGTGTTCCGCCGAGGGCTCCAGGAGCCGCGGCGGGTGTGCATATTGCTCTGGAGCCGCCCCATGGCCGACACCACACTGCCCGCAGCCGGCTCATTGCGAACCCCGCTGTACGCCCTGCACCAAGAGCTCGGTGCCAGGATGGTGCCGTTCGCGGGTTACGACATGCCGGTTTCTTACCCGGCCGGGATCCTGGCCGAGCACCGCGCCTGTCGCGAGTCGGCCGTGCTGTTCGACGTCTCGCACATGGGCCAGTTGCGCCTCGTCGGCGACGACGCCGGTGCGGCGCTCGAGTCACTGGTGCCGGTCGACATCGTCGACCTGGTTCCCGGCAGGCAGCGCTACGCGCTCTTCACGAACGAGGACGGCGGCATCCTCGACGACCTCATGGTCACGCGCCGCGAAGACCACCTGCTGCTCGTCGTCAACGCCTCCTGCAAGGACGCCGACACGGAACTCTTGCGTCGCGCCATCGGCGGCCGCTGCCGGATCGAGCCGATGCCCGACCAGGCCTTGCTCGCACTGCAGGGGCCGAAAGCCGTGGACGTCGTGCGCCGGCTCGGGCCCGCGCTTGCCGGCCTCACCTTCATGACCGGTGCCGATGCCGAGATCGCCGGCATCGCCTGCTTCGCCACCCGCTCCGGCTACACCGGCGAGGACGGGTTCGAGATTTCGGTCGCTTCGGCCGATGCCGAAGCGCTCGCCCGGGCGCTGCTCGCCGAGCCGGAGGTCTCGCCCGCCGGCCTCGGGGCGCGCGACACCTTGCGCCTGGAAGCTGGCTTGTGCCTGTACGGGCACGACATCGACACGGCCACCTCGCCCATCGAGGCGGCGCTCGGCTGGGCGATCCAGAAGGTGCGCCGTCCCGGCGGAGCCCGAGGCGGCGGCTATCCCGGCGCCGCGACCATCGAGCGGCACCTGGCCGGCGGCCTCGTGCGCAAGCGCGTCGGGCTCGTCGGCCTGGACCGCATGCCGGTGCGCGAAGGCGCCACGCTCGTCGACGACGCCGGCACGGTCGTCGGTCGCGTCACCAGCGGCACGCTCGGGCCTACCGTCGGCCGGCCGGTCGCCCTCGCCTACGTCGACCTTGCCCACGCCGCCATCGGCACGCCGCTGAACGCCGACGTGCGCGGCCGGCAGCAGCCGATGCACGTCGCCGCCCTGCCCTTTGCGCCGCACCGCTACTTCCGCGGCTGATTCGCCCATCCACCTGGAGATTCCGATGCCCGTTCTCTACACGACCGACCACGAATGGATCGACACCACCGACGCGGCCGCGGCCATCGTCGGCATCACGCGCCACGCGCAGGACGCGCTCGGCGACGTCGTCTACGTCGACCTGCCGCGGGTAGGCAAGGAGTTCAAGAAGGGCGACGTGGCCGGGGTGGTCGAGTCGGTCAAGGCGGCCGCCGACCTCTACATGCCGGTCTCCGGCGAAGTGACCGCGGTCAACGAGGCGCTGCGTGCCGACCCGTCGCTCGCCAACACCGACCCGGAGGCCGGTGGCTGGTTCTTCAAGGTGCGCCTGGCCGACGAGGCCGAGCTGGGTTCACTCCTCGGCCAGAACGCCTACGCCGACCTGGTCAAGGCCGCCTGACCCTTTCGCCCCGAATCGAGACTGCCGCCATGCTGATGTCTGCCCTGAAGCCGCTCGCCGAACTCGAGAACCCGGCCGAGTTCGTCGCCCGCCACATCGGCGTGGACGCCGGGTCCGAGGCGCACATGCTCTCGGTGATCGGCGCCGCGTCGCTCCGGGCGCTGGTCGAGCAGGTGGTGCCGGCATCGATCGCACGGCGCACGGCGATGGCTTTGCCGGCCCCGCTCACGGAGACCCAAGCGCTGGCCGAGCTGCGCACTCTCGCGGACCGCAATCGGGTGCTGCGCAGCTGCATCGGCCAGGGCTACCACGGCACGCACACGCCCGGCGTCATCCTGCGCAACGTGCTCGAAAGCCCGGCCTGGTACACGGCCTACACGCCGTACCAGGCAGAGATCTCGCAGGGCCGGCTCGAGGCGCTGGTCAACTTCCAGACCATGGTCTGCGACCTCACCGGGATGGACATCGCCGGCGCCTCCATGCTCGACGAGGCCACCGCCGCGGCCGAGGCCATGACACTGGCGCTGCGCATCGGCAGCGCGGCGAGCCGCGCCGGCAGCATGCGCTTCTTCGTCGCCGACGACGTGCTGCCGCAGACGCTCGAGGTCGTGCGCACACGCGCCACGCCGCTCGGCATCGAGGTGCAGACGGGCGCGGCGGCGGCGGCAGCGGATTCGGGCGCGTTCGCGGCGTTGTTCCAATACCCCGGCGTCGGCGGTGGCATCGTCGACCTGCGTGCGATCGCCGCGGCCGTGCACGCTCGCGGCGGCATCGTCGTCGTAGCCGCCGACCTGCTGGCGCTCACGCTGCTCGCCTCGCCGGGCGAGCAGGGTGCCGACATCTGCGTCGGCACGACGCAGCGCTTCGGCATGCCGATGGGCAACGGCGGCCCGCACGCCGGCTACCTGGCGACCCGCGATGCCTTCAAGCGTTCGATGCCGGGCCGCCTCGCCGGCGTCAGCATCGATGCGCACGGTGCACCGGCCTATCGCCTCGCGCTGCAGACGCGCGAGCAGCACATCCGGCGCGAGAAGGCGACGAGCAACATCTGCACGGCGCAGGTGCTGCCGGCGGTGGTGGCGAGCATGTACGCCGTCTATCACGGCGGCGAAGGTCTGTTGCGCATCGCCCGTCGCGTCGCCAGCTTCACCGCCGTGCTGGCCGAGACGCTGGCCAGGATGGGTGTGACGCGGCGCAACGACGCGGCGTTCGACACGCTAGAGCTCGCGACCGACGAGCGCACGGAAGACGTGCTCGCCGCCGCCCTTGCCGCCGGCTACAACCTGCGCCGCGCCTCCGGCGTGAGCGTGGGCGTCTCGCTCGACGAGACGACGACGCGCGCCGACGTCGAAGCGCTCGTCGGCGCCTTCGCCGTCGCCGGCTGCGGTCCCCGCACCAGCGTCGACTGGGCCGGCTTCGAGAAGGGCGTCGCCTCGCTGCTGCCGGCGCACGCCGTGCGAACCAGCACCTACCTGACCCACCCGACCTTCCGGCAGCACCGCTCGGAGACCGAGATGCTGCGCTACCTGCGCCGCCTCGCCGACAAGGACCTGGCGCTCGACCGCACGATGATCCCGCTCGGCTCGTGCACGATGAAGCTGAACGGCACCAGCGAGATGATCCCGATCACCTGGCCGGAGTTCGCCGACATCCACCCGTTCGCACCGGCCGAGCAGCGGGCCGGCTACGAGGCGCTGCGCCAGCAGCTCGAGGCGTGGCTCTGCCAGGCGACGGGTTACGCCGGCGTCAGCCTGCAGCCCAACGCCGGCTCGCAGGGCGAATACGCCGGCCTGCTGGCCATCCGTGCCTGGCACGCCTCGCGTGGCCAGGCCCACCGCACGGTGTGCCTGATTCCCGAGTCGGCGCACGGCACCAACCCGGCGAGCGCCCAGATGGTGGGCCTGCAGGTCGTGGTGACGAAGTGCGACGCCGAAGGCAGCGTCGACCTCGCCGACCTGGAGGCCAAGTGCCTGCAGCACCGCGACAGACTGGCCGCGGTGATGATCACCTACCCGTCGACCTACGGCGTGTTCGAGCCCGGCGTCACGACGCTGTGCGAGATCGTGCACCGTCACGGCGGCCGGGTCTACGTCGACGGCGCGAACATGAACGCGCTGGTCGGCCTCGCCGCGCCCGGCGAGTTCGGCGGCGACGTGAGCCACCTCAACCTGCACAAGACCTTCTGCATCCCGCACGGCGGCGGCGGGCCGGGCGTCGGGCCGGTGTGCGTGGTCGCCGACCTCGTGCCGTTCCTGCCCGGGCATGCGGCGGGGGGCGTGGCGAGCGGCGTCGGCGCCGCGCATCCGGAACACGGCGTCGGCGCCGTCTCGGCCGCCCCGCTCGGCAACGCCGCGGTGCTGCCGATCAGCTGGATGTACATGCGCATGATGGGCAGCGACGGACTGCGCCGGGCAACCGAGACCGCGATCCTGTCGGCCAACTACATCGCGGCCCGGCTGGCCGACCACTACGAGCTGCACTTCAGCGGCGGCGTGGCCGGGCTCAAGGGCGGCGGCGTGGCGCACGAGTGCATCCTCGACCTGCGGCCGCTCAGGGAGTCGAGCGGCGTGAGCGCGGAAGACGTGGCCAAGCGCCTCATCGACTACGGCTTCCACGCGCCGACGCTGAGCTTCCCGGTCGCCGGCACGCTGATGGTCGAGCCGACGGAGAGCGAGTCGCGGGCCGAGCTCGACCGCTTCTGCGACGCGATGATCGCCATCCGCGGCGAGATCGCGAAGGTCGAGGCCGGCACCTGGCCGCGCGACGACAACCCGCTGAAGCACGCGCCGCACACCGCCGCCGCGCTGCTCGCGGCCGAGTGGCCGCATGCCTATTCGCGCGAAGACGCGGCCTATCCGCTCGCCTCCCTCCGGCAGTCGAAGTACTGGTCGCCGGTCGGCCGGGTGGACAACGTCTGGGGCGACCGCAACCTGGCCTGCTCGTGCCCGCCGATCGCCAGCTACGAGGAGTGAGCGACGCGCCCAGGCGATCGCGAGTTCGTGTACGACGACCAGGAGACACTGTCACGGCCGGCGACTGCGTGCGCCAGCCGCCCGGGATCGTGCCCTCCCTGTTCGCAGAGAGTGTGGGGCTAGATTCCTAGAAGTCCATCTCGAGCTCGGCGATGTCGTCGGGCTCGGCCCTGCCGGCGGCCACCCACTCCTGCATCTCCGGCATGGCCATGATCGTCGCGCAGTAGGCGCGCAGCGGCGGCGCGAGCGGCACGTCGTAGGTGAGAAAGCGCGTGACGACCGGCGCGAACATCGCATCGGCCATGCCGCGCCGCTTGCCGAACAGGAAGGGGCCGCCGTAGGTGGCCAGGCACTCGGTCCAGATGTCGACGATGCGCTCGATGTCGGGCCTGGCACCGCCCCAGACCCGGTGCTTCGGGTAGTGCGCCTTCAGGTTCATCGGCAGCGACGCGCGCAGGTTCG
>CAXSEJ010000100.1:0-8963 GCA_964236395.1 uncultured Rhizobacter sp. | reverse complement strand
CTCGTCGCGGCTGCCAGCGGGCAGCCGACCGCCCAGCTTCATCGCTTCGCGGCCTTCCTGCAGCGCCGCATGCAGCACCTTCATGTCCAGGCGCAGCGTGCGCGCATAGCGCTGCACGACGTGGCCGAGCGCACCGGCGACGCGCGACGGCGCGAGGGCGAGTGCGTCGACAGCCTCGTTGGCGGCACTGGCGACGATGCGCAGCAGCTCGGCATCGCCGTCGGGCTTGCGCACCGGCGCGTCGGTCGTCAAGCGGCGGATCATGTGCAGCACGTCGTCGCCGAGGCCCCAGTGGCGCCCGGCGCCCATGGCGAAGGCGTCGATGTCGACGCCGAGCACCGCGAAGGCGGCGGCCTCCTCGTCGAGGCCGCCGCCTTGTGCCGACGCCGCTTCGCCCGCGACCGCCGGCTCGGCTGCGACGAGCTGGCGAATCTGCTCGGCTTCGTCGGCGAAGTGGTAGGTGACCAGCAAGCGGCCGAGGTTCTGCAGCACGGCGACGAGGTAGACGACCTCGTCGTCGTAGCCCGGAGGGCGCAGCGCCTGTGCCATGTGGCCGGCGAGGCGCACACGGTCGATGACGCTGCGCAGTGCGGCGGCGCCGGCGGCATCGAGCGGGCCGGGCCAGATCCGCAGGCTGTTCGCCGCGGAGCGCACGCCGTCGACGCCGATGAGCGCCACGACACGGCGCAGCGTCAGCACCGGTCCGTTGCCCGCGATCTGCGTGCCCTGAACCGGCGCCGAGTTGAGCATGCGCAGGAGCTCGAACGACAGCGCCATGTCGGGCAGCAGATAACGAGCGATCTCGTCGGTGCGCCGGCCCTCGATTGTCGTCAGCCGTTGCACTAGCTCGGCGAGGCCCGGCAGTGCCGGCAAGTGGCCGACGGTGCGAAGCCGGTCGATGAGCAGCGCCACCGGCCCGCCGTCGTTGTCGGCGATGGCGGCGTGCCAGCCGTCGATCGCGCCGAGGAAAGTGCGCGCGTTGCGATAACGCAGCCGCGCCTGGCTCGAGGTGCTTCGATCGACGATGGCGCGCAGCGCCTCGGCGATCGGCAGCGGCGTCGTCCACGGCAGGCGCACGATGTCGCGGCCGGTCGGCGCCATGCCGGCGATGACCAGCCCGAGGTCTTGGCTGCCGAACACCGGCTCGGCACAGAGCAGCCGGTGCAGGAGCAGGCCGCAGGCGAGCACGTCGCGCTCCGCGTCGGCCCGCTGGACGCGGATTGACGGCGCCGCCGACCCGTCGACCGGCGCCGAGACGGCCAATGCCATCACGCTGGCGACGCCGCGTTCGTCGACCAGCACCGTGTGGCTCTGCAGGTCGTGATGGGCGATGCCGGCGTCGTGGGCGAAGGCCAGGCCGCGCAGAACGCTGCCGATCCAGAGCGCCCGCTCTTCGACGCGTGGCGCCGGATGCAGCGCCAGCCACTCGTCGAGGGTGAGGCGGTGGCCACGTTCGACGGCGACGAAGGGCCAGTTCTCGTGCACGCCGACCTCGGCGACCGGCGCCAGGCCCGGATGATCGAGTCGGCTCGTGCGCCGCGCCGCCAGCTTCCAGGCCGCCAGCGCCTGGCGCCCGGCCGGGGCGACGCGGGGCAGGGTGAGCATGCTCTCGACACCGCTGAGCGTGTCGAGTGCCAGCCAGGTCATCGTGCGCTCGCTCTTGCCGAGCAGGCGCTGCAGCGCGAAGCGGCCGAAGGTGCGCGACGGCGCGGAAGGAGACGAAGCGGAGGCGGCGGCGTTCGGCATCGCAGCGGAAATGAGTTAGGCCGATTGGAACCCGCGCGATGGCCTCACGGTCGCCCGATCAGGCGTCGAAAAGGCTTCCATTCGTGCGGTACTGCGGCACGCGCGTCACCTCGACCAGCTCGCCCCTGCCGGTGATGAAGGCGCAGCGAACCGGTGCCCCTGGCTCCGCCTGCGCCACCGCGGCGGCGTAGCGCAGCAGCTGGCCGCGATACGCGGCGAGCGATTCGGGCGCGTGGTGCAGCTTGTAGTCGAGCACCCACCAGGTCGGTGGCGCGCCGGCAAGCAGCACCAGGCGGTCGATGCGCAGGACCTCGCCGCCTTCTGCGACCGTCACTTCGTTGCCGCTCCAGAGCAGACCGTGCGGGTCGAAGAAGCGCCGGCACTCTGCGCTCGCGAGCACGGTGCCTGCACTTCGCGCCACGGCGGCGGGATCGGCGTCGAACTCGAGCGCCGCGGCGGCGGCAAGCTCGTCGAGCCGCGTCGATCGGCCTGCAGATCCGTCAACAGACCATTCGAGGACGCGGTGGACCGCCCGGCCGAGCCGTGCCGCAGCGGCGTCGCGCTCCGATGCACGCGGCACGGGCGTGGCCGGCCGTTCACGCCGCCAGGACGGTGGCATCGGCAGCGTCACCGGCGCAGCCGCAGCAAGCGGCTCGACGCCGGGCGGGAGATCGGGCTGCCATGGCGTCGCGACCGGCTCCAGGCGTTGCCACCACGACGGCCCGGGTCCGGGCGCGAGAGGCGCGGTGGCGCTGAAGACGAGCCGGCGGCGAGCCCGCGTCATCGCGACATAGAGCGCGTTCATCGCTTCTCGCTCGCGCGCCTGCTGCTCGTGGGCGAGCAGGCCTTCGAGCGATGGCGGACAGCGCGATTCCGAGTACACGAAGGCGCATCGCACCGGCCGCTCCGACTCCACCGGCCAGTCGATGAGCAGGGTCGTCATCTCCGGACGCGTCGCTTCTGGATCGGCATCCATCACGAACACCGTGTCGGCCTCCAGCCCCTTGGCGCCGTGGATCGTCATCAGGCGCACCGCTTCGGATCGCATCGGCACGGGCGCCTTGACGACGCGGCGCTTCAACGCACGCACGAAACCGTAGGGCGTGGCGTAGCGGGCACCGTCGAGCATCAGCGCCTGGGCGAGCATGGCGTCGATGGCGTCGAGCGCGAGCGGCCGCTGCTCGGCCGGCACCGCTGCCAGCGTGCGCGCCTTCAAGTCGCCCTCGTGCACGATGCGATCGAGCAGGTCGTGCGGCGGCAGGCGGCGCGAGGCCTCGGCCCAGGCGGCGAGCAGGCCACGGGCACGCGAGAGCGCCGGGCCGGGTGCTTCGAGCCGCTGCAGCGCACGCCACCAGCCCGCCGGCGCACCGGCCGCCTCGGCCACGGCCAGGAGGTCTTCGTCGCCGGCGCCGAACAAGGGGCTCTTCAGCGTGCGCGCGAGCGACAGGCCATGTTGCGGCGAGACCAGCACGTCGAGCAGCGCGACCAGATCCTGCGCTTCCGTGCTCTCCATGAGCACGCCGTCTTCGACCGGCCCGTGCCCGAGCCGCGCCGCCTGCAATGCCGCTGCGGCGAACCGCAACGGCTGGCGCCGGCGAGCCAGCACCTGCACGCTGCCGGGGCCGTGTCGTGAAACGGCTGCGGTTGCGGCGATGCCGGCACCGACCAGGGCGGCCTCGTGTTCGCGCAGCAGCTCTTCCGCGGCTTGCCGTGGCGCGAGCAGGCTGTCACGCCAGACCGGATCGGCGCTGCCGTCACGAGCCGCCTTCGCCGGCCGCTCGACGCGGCCGAGCCGGCTCACCGCATCGGCGCCATCGGCCTCGACCTCCGTCGTGTGCGCCCGAAAGCCGCTGAACGCTCCCTCGTGTTCGGCGGCTTGGAACACGGCGTTGATCGCCGCGACCACGGCCGGCGCGTTGCGGCGGGTGTGGTCGCAAGCGAGCCGCCGGCCGTCGAGCCCGTCGACGACGAAGCGTGCCGCCTCCTCGAACACGCGCGGCTCGGCGCCGCGAAAGCGATACAGGCTCTGTTTGGGGTCGCCGACCATGAACACCGACGGCGGCCGCTGCCCACTCGTGCCGCCGCCGGCTCCAGCGTAGGCCGAGAGCCACGCGTGCAGCGCATGCCACTGCAGCGGGTTGGTGTCCTGGAACTCGTCGATGAACAAGTGGCGCACGCGGGTGTCGAGCCGCTCCTGCACCCAGCCGGAGAGCTCGCCGTCGCGCAGCAGCGCCAGCGCGCAACGCTCGAGATCGGCCATGTCGGCCAGGCCGCGCGCCCGCTTGTAGACCGCGTACTCGGCCAGCAGCACGCGGGCCAGGCGCGCCATGCGCTTGTGCTCGACGTGGGCGTCGTGCTGCGCGATCTGCCGGGCCAGGAGGGCGAGCGCCTCGAGCGTCTCGTCGAGCAGGGCCGACGGTTCCAGGTGCTTGCGCGGCGTGTCCTTCTCCGTGTGGAGCGCCGCCCAGGCGCACTCGAACGCCGTGCGCGCCTCGTCGCTGGCGATCGCCGACTGCAAGCCCACGGCCGCCTTCTGCGAGAGCGCCTTGCCACGCGCGAGCCGTGCCGACAAGGCGCCGAGGCGGTGGCGCCACTCGGCGTCGCGAACGACCTCGGCCGGATCGTCGACGCGCTCGAGTCGGGGCCAGACCGTGGCGGCCGGCACGACGCTCTGCGCCAGCACGCCGGCTTCGTCGGCCAGCTCGATCTCGACGCGCCTGTGCCATGCCGCCAGCAGCCACTTGCCGACCTGCGACCGGCCGCGCTCGGCCGTGAGCGCACGAAAGTCCTCGGCCAGCGCGGCATCGCGCAGCACGACGCCGTGGAAAGCGCGAAAGACAGCGGGCCGATGCGCTTCGATGTCTTCGACGAGCGCCATGTCCGGCTGCAGGCCGAGGCCCTCGAGCAGGTCGAGCGGCGCCGAGCGCAGCAGCTGCGAGAACCAGGCGTGGAAGGTGCGGATCTCCACCGGCCGGCCTTGCCCGAGCAGGCGTCCCTGCAGTGCGCCGAGACGCGGTGCAAGCAGCTCGGCACGGTCGGTGTCGAGCCCGCGCTCCTTCAGCGCGATGACGCGCTCGGCATGGCTCGATCGCGGCGCCGCCCAGCGCGCGACCCATTCGCCGAGGCGCTCCCTCATCTCGCCGGCAGCGGCGCGTGTGAAGGTGATCGCCAGCAGCTCGTGCGGCTCGGCGCCTTCGAGCAACGCACGCAGCATGCGCGCCACCAGCATCCAGGTCTTGCCCGAACCCGCACAGGCTTCGACGACGCAGCTTCGGACCGGGTCGCAGGCCACGGCGTAGAAGACCTCGCGCCCGACGACGCGACCATCGACGCGAAACGCCGGCCCGCTCATTCGGTCCAGTGGTCGCGCCGGCATACCCCGCGTGCCTCGCAGAAGCGACAGGCCGCGCCCTCGCCGAGCGGCATCATCGTGGCGCCGGCGCGGATGCGGCCGAGGTCGTGGGCGATGCCCTGCACCAGCGCCGCCGCACTGCCTGCGACCGCCTTGTGCTCGATCTCGCGCAGCTCCGACCGGGCCTCGAGCGGCAGGTACGCCGCCCTCACCGTCTGCCCGTCCGGCGCCACCAGCGCGGCATAAAACGCGAGCTGCGTATCTTCGAAGCGGTCGGCCAGCCGGTCCTTCAGCGACTGCGCGCTGCCGGTCTTGTAGTCGATGAGCTCCAGCACGCCTTC
Organism: uncultured Rhizobacter sp.; assembly: GCA_964236395.1. GTDB lineage: Bacteria > Pseudomonadota > Gammaproteobacteria > Burkholderiales > Burkholderiaceae_C > Schlegelella_A. Next base: position 3,524 of record CAXSEJ010000100.1, on the reverse strand, counting down.
CTCGCCGTCGCCACTCGAGTCGATGCGATCGATGACGCCGTGCAGCTCCAGGCCGCCGAGCTCGGGCGGGCACGTCGTGAAGGAGGCCTCGCCCTGCTGCCAGCGCGCGCCACGTGCTTCCCGGCCGCGCAGCCAGCGCACGTAGCGGGGAACGAACGCATCGAAGGCGGAGCTCCAGGGCAGGAACTCCGCGGCATCGAAGCCGCTGGCCGCGAGCGCATCGGTCGCGGCAGCGCGAAGCTCGGCTTCGTCGGCTGCCGCACCGTCGCCGGGGCGCGTGCGGCCGGCGTGAAAAGCGTGCAGCACCTCGTGCAGCCAGCTGCCGTAGTCACGCTTCTCGAGATCGCCGTCCAGCTCGTCGTCTTCTTGCAGGCGCAGCACGCGGGTCGCGAAGAACCGGTACGGGCAGGCACGCAAGGCCTCGTACGAGGTCGCCGAGAGTCGCGGCGGCAAGCGCATGGGCGCCACGGCGCCCCGGCGGCGCACGGGCTCGGGCACGATCGGGCGAGGCTGCCGCGGGTCGGCCCAGGGTCGCAGGCCGCCGCCTCGTTCGGCCAGTGCCAGGTCGAGCCGCTCGACGAAGGGGCTCGCCGCGAGCGCATCCGGACCGTCGCTGTGGCGGCGCAGCAAGGTGACGTGCGGCAGCGCGAGCAGGTGCACGAACGCCAGCCACTCGTCGTGCAGGCGCTGGCCCGCCGTCGCGCCGCCGAGCGCGGTCCGCGTCGCCCTCGACAACAGCGATTCGCCGGTGACGAACGCGCCGAGATGGCGATCGTCGGCGCCCGGCAGCACGGCCGCTGCGAAGGGCCGCAGCATGGCCCGGGCGAGCGGCGTGATGACCACGTCGGCGCCCTCGCCCTGCGTCGCCGCGCCGTCGTTCGCCGGACGGAACGTCGCCTGCTCGAAGTTCTCGTCGACCCACTGCACGAAGCCGTCCAGCGGCACCGGCTCGTCGAACACGCCGGGGTCGATGGAGCCGCGGCGAGGTGCCAGGCCGAGCACGTCGAGCACCTGGCGGCCGGCCTCGTCGGCCTGGAGCGAGGCCAACATTCCGGTGCCGGCCAGGACCGTCGCGAGCGTCTCGAGCCATGCCGCGATCGGTCGCGACGACGGGCTCTGCAAGGGCGCGAGCCAGGCGAGCGCGGCCGCGCGGCCGGCCTGCGCCTCGGCGTGATCGAGGACCGAGCGGGCGAGCGCGTCGATCCGCCAGATGGCACGCTTGCGGCACAGCGCCTCGAGCGCGGCGACGTGCGCGAAGGCATCGTCGCCTGGCGCGCCGAGGCCGCCCTTGAGCCAGTCGAAGAGCTGGTCGGTGGTCGCCTCGGGCTCGGCGGCGGTCAGCAACGACATCACGCCGGCGGCCGCCCGCGTGGTCGAAAGCTTCCACCCGGTCTCGTCGACGATCGAGGCGCCCGAGCGCTCGAGCAAAGCCCGAATGCGGCGCACGACCAGCCGATCCGCGGCGATCAGGGCGACGGGGCGAAGGTCGGCGTCGAGGTGGGCGAGCACCTGGGCCGCGGCGGCCTCGGCCTCGTGTTCGAAACTGGCGCAGGCCGCGAAAGCCGGCGCCGGCACTGAGTCGGAGTCGGAGTCGGAGTCGGAGTCGGAGTCGGAATCGGCGAGGCGCGCGACCGCTTCGGCATCGGTGTCGATGACGACGCATGGCACGCCGGTCGCGGCGACGAGCGACGCCACCAGCCGGTCCGGCCCGCCACCCTGCACGACGATCCACGCGGCCGGGTCGAAGGAGAACAAGGCGTCGGTCGCGGCCGGCCCGGCTTGGGCCGCCCACTCGACCGCGATGCGCGCCAACGCGCGTTCCCTTCCGCCCGGTCCGGCGGCTGTGCCGAGCGAATCGCGCACCGCCGCCCACCACGCGGCGCGGTTCGACGGGGCCACGTCGGCCGTGGCGCGCACGACGTCGTGCGCCGTGGCGACGACACGGGCTGCCGCGCGGTCGAAACCGCGGCCATCGCTGCGGCGCCACGTCGCGCCCCACGGCGTCTGCGCGAGCATCCGTCGTGCGGCCAGCGCGTCGACGGCGGCGTCGAGCGTCGGCGCGTCGGCGCCAGGCGGCGGCGGTGGGCCGAGCGAGGCGGCCAGCGTCCTCGTGGTCTCGATGCGCGGCAACAGGCCGCCGCGACGCGCGAAGGCCCGGCGCGCCGGGCCGAGCAACTGCGCAAACGGGACGAGCACGACCGCGTCACGGCGAGGAAGACCGCGCGACGCCAGCCAGCTGTCGATGCGGCCCGCGATGTCGGTCCAGGGACCCGCGATCGACGACGCGTCCACGGCCGCTCCGGCTATCGAATTCATAGTGCGCCCACGTGCCGTCGCGACCTCGGGCCAGGGGCCCCCTGTGTCAGAATCATTGTGCATCGGTCGTCGGGCTTGCCGCCCCGCCAACTGGCCTCATGTGAGGCTCGAACGCAAGGAATCCATGATGAGCAGCGATCTGATCAAGCACACGTCCGACGCCTCTTTCAACGCCGATGTCATCGAGTCGGGCACCCCGGTTCTCGTCGATTACTGGGCCGAGTGGTGCGGTCCCTGCAAGATGATCGCGCCCATCCTCGACGAAGTGTCGAAGGACTACGACGGCAAGCTGCGCGTTGCCAAGATGAACGTCGACGAGAACCGCGACGTGCCGGCCAAGTACGGCATTCGCGGCATTCCGACGCTCATGCTGTTCAAGGACGGCCAGCTGGCCGCCACCAAGGTCGGCGCGCTGTCCAAGGCCCAGTTGACGGCGTTCATCGACTCGAACCTATAATCGCCGCCTGACAAGCCCGCCAGCGTCGACGAGACGCCGGGCTGCCCCGAGACAGCCGGAGGTGCTGCCGGGAACGATCGTCACCGATCGTCCGGCAGCCAAGTTTCCCGGCACGTCGTGCGGCGGTGGTCGCCGCGCACCTGTTTCCAACGTCACCTGCGAGACCCGCTTCCGGAGGCTCGCCCTCCGGGCACGGTCGTGCCGGCCCATGCCTACGAATTCACCTGCGCGCGCTGCGCAACCGCCATGCACCTCTCCGAACTGAAGGCCATCCACGTATCCGAGCTCATCAAAATGGGCGAGGCGCTGGAGATCGAGAACGTCGCCCGCATGAGGAAGCAGGAGCTGATGTTCGCGATCATGAAGAAGCGCGCCAAGGGCGGCGAGCAGGTCTTCGGCGACGGCGTGCTCGAAGTCCTGCCCGACGGCTTCGGCTTCCTGCGTTCGCCCGAAGCCAGCTACATGGCATCGACCGACGACATCTACCTGTCGCCGAGCCAGGTACGAAGATTCAACCTGCATACCGGCGACATGGTCGAGGGCGAGGTCCGCGTGCCGAAGGACGGCGAGCGCTACTTCGCGCTGGTCAAGGTCGACAAGATCAACGACCTCTCGCCCGAGGAGAGCAAGCACAAGATCATGTTCGAGAACCTGACGCCGCTCTTTCCCAAGGAGCAGTTCAAGCTCGAGCGCGAGATCAAGAACGAAGAGAACATCACCAGCCGCATCGTCGACCTCATCGCGCCCATCG
>CAXSEJ010000099.1:0-8973 GCA_964236395.1 uncultured Rhizobacter sp. | reverse complement strand
CGCCGAAGGCGATCGCCACTTCGTAGGTGCCCGGCCCGGTCTCGGTGTGCAGGCCCTCGATCGGCACGCCGAAGGCGAGCATCTCGTCCATCAGCGCGTTCATGAACTCGCCGCCGCGGTTCATGCGCAGCAGCGAGTAGCCGAACATGCCCGGCGTGATCGGCTCCGGGCCGACGCCCTGCTTGGCGGCCCACGACTGCGGCGTCTCGAGGAAGTTGAACCACTCGAACTCCATGCCCGCCATCACCGAGAAGCCCATCTTCTCGGCACGAGCGAGCACGCGCTTGAGCGTCTGCCGCGGGCAGATCGGCGAGGGCGAGTGGTCGGCATTGACGAACTCGCCGAGGAAGAACGGCACGTTGGCGTCCCACGGCACCCGGCGCTGCGTGTTCAGGTCGAGCCGCGCCAGGGCATCGGGAAAGCCGTGCTGCCAGCCGGTGTGCGACGCGTTGTCGTAGGTCTGGTCCATCATGTCCCAGCCGAAGACCACGTCGCAGAAGCCGAAGCCACCGCCCGGCGACGGCTCGGCGCAGCCGAGGAACTTGTCGACGTGCAGGTACTTGCCGCGGAGCACGCCGTCGATGTCGCTCACCGCGACCTTGACCTTCTGGCTGCCGCTTTTCCTGACCGCGGTGAGGGCCGGATGCTCGGGGGTAGGGGTCGTCATGGCGCCAGTATGCGGTCGAGCGCGACGTGTCGGAAGCGCCTCGACCCAGGTCGTTGCGCGAGGTACATTTCCCGGCCGCCGCGGCAGCCTCGCCAAGGCGCGTTCAGCAGGGCCTACTCATGCGCAGATTGATCATCCGACTAGTGCTTCTTTTCGTCGCCGTCGTGACCGGCGACGCGATGGCGCAACCGGCGCGTTTCGTCGGCGCATGGCAGGTCGACGGGGGAGCGCCGGCTCGGCAACGCGCGCTTCTCATCACGCAGGACGGAGAGCGTTTGCGGGTGCGTATCGGGGTCGTCGGTCCGGAGCCGCGACTCGGTCTGGCCGACGCAGCCCTTGCTGCCGACGGCACGCTCACGATCACGAGCAACGCCGGCACCGTCATCGTGCTCACGATGGGCGACGAGAACACGATGGTTGGCCAGTTCAATCCGCCCACCGGCAAACCAAGCGCGGCCCGTGCGGTCCGGATGTCTGCCGAGGCCGCAACGGCCCTGAGCAGCCCGCGTGCAGCGGCACCACCACCTGCTGCAAGCGCAGTTCCGGCAGGCGACGCCTTGCTTGCAAAGGCCGAGCTCGAAGCCGTTGCCAGCGGCAAGAAGTGGAACTTGCGTCGCCTGACCGACGGGCAGAACATCGTTTGGGATCTGCGCGAGGGAGGCAACCTCTTCGGCCGCAACCTGAGCATGAACAGCGGCGATGCCGGCACCTGGGCGGTCAACGACAAGGGCCAGCTGTGCGTCAAATGGCGCGGCAACTCGACTGACGTGTGCGTCGCCGTCGCCAAGGACGGGGCGGCCTACAAGACCTACAACGTCGCATCGCCGGCGAGCCCGCTTCACGAGCTCAGGGTCGACTAGCGCGGCGGTCGGTCAACGCGCGTTGCCCGCGATGGCGAGCTCGCGCATCGCGTCGGCCCCCGCCGCCACCTCGTGCAATGTTTTCGCAATGTTTTCGTGTAAAACCTTCGTGTAAATCTTTCGTGTAAATTTCCTGTGTCCATTCAGCACGGGATCTCTCACCATGACGCGCAACATCACCCTGACCGCCGACGAAGCCTTGATCGACGAGGCGCGGCAGATTGCGCGCGAAGAGAACACGACCCTGAACGAGCAGTTCGGCCTGTGGCTCGAGGCCTATGCGCGAAAGCGCCGTGCGGCGAGGGCCAAGGAGGTGGTCGAGAGAATTGGAAAGTACGCATCCTCCGGCGGACGAAAGTTCACGCGAGACGAGATGAATGAGCGGCGTTGATTTTTTCGATACCAACATCCTCGTCTACTCCCTCGACTCCAGCTATCCCGACAAGCAGAAGGTCGCGCAGGGCATCCTCGAACGTGCCCTGTCGCAGCACTCGGCGATCGTCAGCTTCCAGGTCGTGCAGGAAACTCTGCAAACGGTGACCCGCAAGTTCCGCGTTGCGTTGCAACCGGTCGATCTGCGCGCGCTCTTGTCCGAAGTGCTTGTGCCTTTGTGGAAGGTGCATCCTTCCGAGGCGCTCTATGTCAAGGCGCTGGCCGTCCAGGCCGAGCAGCGCTTCGCCTTCTACGACAGTCTTGTCGTCGCGGCCGCCTTGCAGGCCGGGTGCAAACGCCTGCTGACCGAGGACCTGCAACACGGCCAGCGCATCGAAGGCCTGCGCATCGAGAACCCGTTTCGCACTGGATGACGCCGGCGGCCGGCACGCAGACCGGCTCACACCAGCGTCGGTGCGCCTGATGCAATGCCCATCTCGCCCATCGCTCCGGCCACCGCCGCCACCGCCTGGCGCATCTCGTTCGGCCCGATGGCGCCGATGCAGCCGACGCGAAAGGTCTCCACCTGCGTGAGCTTGCCCGGATAGAGGATGAAGCCCCGGGCCTTCACCGCCTCGTAGAAGGCGCGGAACTCGTAGGCCGGGTCGGCCGGCGCATGAAAGGTGAGGATGATCGGCGCCTGGATCGCCGGCGCCAGGAAAGGCCGAAAGCCGAGGGCGGCCATGCCCGAGACGAGCGCGTCGCAGTTGGCGCGGTATCGCTTCAGCCGCGCCGGCTGGCCGCCCTCCTCGACGAACTGGCGCACCGCCTCGGCCAGCGCCGCGACCACGTGGGTGGGCGGCGTGAAGCGCCACTGCCCCGTCTTTTCCATGTGGGCGTGCTGGTCGTGCAGGTCCATGGCGAGCGAATGCGAGTTGCCGGCGCAGCGGTCGAGCACCGTCTGGCGGATGAAGACGAAGCCCATGCCCGGCACGCCTTCGAGGCACTTGCCGCTCGCTGCCACGAGGGCGTCGAAACGGACGTCGCGGGCGTCGATGGGCAGCGCCGCGAACGAGCTCATGGCGTCGACGATCAGGCCCTTGCCGTGCCGCGCGCACACGTCGGCGACCTCGCGCAGCGGGTTGTGCACGCCGGTGCCGGTCTCGCAGTGGATGAAGCCGACGTGGCTGATGCCGGCGTCGCGCTTCAGCGCCGCCTCGAGCTCGGCAGCCGACACCGGCGCGTCTTCGGCATGCGGCAGGACGGTCGTGCGGCGGCCCATGAGCGTGGCCAGCTTGCCAAGCCGCCTGCAGTAGGCGCCGTTGTCGAGCACCAGCACGTGGCCGTCGCGCGGCACGATCGTCGCCACCGCGGCCTCGACGGCGAAGGTGCCGCTGCCCTGCAGCGGCACGACGGCATGGCTGCCCTCGCCATGCACGATCGCGAGCAGCTGGCGGCGCAGCTCGGCCGTGAGAGCGATGAAGGAGGTGTCCCACGAGCCCCAGTCGCGCAGCATCGCGAGCTTGGTGCGCTGCGTCGTCGTCAGGGGGCCGGGGGTGAGGAGGATGGCGTCTCGGTCCATGGGGTGTCTTTCTTGGTCGCCGTCAGCGGCCGGTCGTCTGCCGCCACGCCTGGGTGCGCCGGTCGACCCACGCGCCGACGGCGATGAAGACCAGCGTCACGACGGTGGAGGCGGCGGTGATGAGCACGGCGCAGGCCGCCGCGGCGCCGGCCTCGCCGGCTTCGTCGAGGTTGAGGATGGCGATCGCGGCCACCTTGGTCTCGGGCGAATACAGGAAGACCACGGCCGAGATCGTGGTCATCGCGTTGATGAAGAAGTAGCGCGCGATGTCCATCAGCGTCGGCGTGCAGATGGGCAGCGTGACGCGCCAGAAGGTGGTGAAGAACGGCACCTTGAGCGAGGCGCTCACCGCCTCGAACTCGGCGTCGAGCGACTTCAGCGCCGTGACCGCCGTCAGGTGGCCGGTCGTGTAGAAGTGGACGATGGTGCAGACGACGAGCAGCGCCAGGGTGGAATACAGGCCATGCAGCGGATTGCCCGGCTCGTTGAAGAAGAAGATGTAGCCGAGGCCGAGCACGAGGCCCGGCACCGCCATGGGCAGCATGGCGAGCAGGCGCACCAGCGGCCGCACGCCGGCGAAGCCCCGCGTCTTCTCGAGCATGTAGGCGCCGCAGAAGACGACCACGGTGCCGAACAGCGCGGTGAACGAGGCGAGCTTCAGGCTGTTGAGGAAGGCATCGCCCACCTCGGCGTCGACGAAGCCCATCGTGTAGTGCTTCCAGCTCGGCGCCAGGTTGTACGGCCAGTAGGTGGCGAAGGAGGCGAAGACGGCCATGCCGATCATCGCCAGCATCAGCACGCTGACGAGCAGCACGTAGGCCAGCATGAGCGCGTCGAAGCGCGGCGAAGGCCGGGCGCGCAGCGGCACGGCACGCGCCGTCAGCATCGCCGTCTGCTTCCTCTGCACGAACCAGTCGATGCCGAAGGTGAGCACGGCCGGCGTCAGCAGAAGCAGGCCGACGACGGCGCCGCGCTGGAAGTCCTGCTGGCCGATGACGAGCTTGAACACGTCGGTGGCGAGCATGTTGAAGTTGCCGCCGATGACCTTGGGGATGCCGAAGTCGGTCATCACCAGCGTGAAGCTGACCAGCGCGGCGGAGATGAGCCCGTACTTGGCGCCGGGCAGCGTGATGGTGAGGAACTTGCGCCGGGGCGAGGTGCCGAGCGCGTCGGCCGCCTCGTAGAGCCGGGCGTCGGCGAGGGCCAGCGCGCTGAGCAGGATCATGAGCGCGTGGGGAAAGACGGCGAAGCACTCGGCGACGATGACACCCGGCGCGCCGTAGATGTTTTCGAAGCCGAGCGCGCGGATGACGCCGAGTGCCGCGCCCTGGTTGCCGAACCAGTAGATGAGCGAGATCGCCGACAGCAGCGTCGGCGCGAGCAGCGGAATGAGCGCGATGGTGCGGAAGGTGCCCTTGGCCGGAATGCAGCTGCGCGACAGGGCGTAGGCGAAGCCGAAGGCCAGCGGCACCGTGGCCAGCGTGACCAGCAGCGACACGCTGACGCTGTTGGCGAACGACTGCAGCAGCGCGGGCGAGCCGAGGTAGCCGGCGAAGTTCCTCAGCCCGACGAAGGCGCCGTTGCGGTCCTGCAGCGCCTTGGCGAGGATGGTGGCGAGCGGCAGCGCCAGGAAGACGACGAGCAGGGCCACGACGGCGAGGAGCGCCACGTGGGCGACGCGGTCGCTCCAGTGCGCGCGCTGGCGGACGGCGGCCGGGGCGGCCGCGGCGGCCGCGGCGGCCGCGGCGGCCGCGGCGGCCGCGGCGGTCAGCGTCGGCGTGAACGACATGTTCGCCTCAGGCGGCGGCGGTCGGGAACATCCGCAAGCGCTCGGCGCGCAGGGCGAAGCGCTGCGTGCCGCCTTCGCGCACGTCGAGGTCGTGCATCTGGTTGAGCGAGTACTGGATGTGCATCGGCTGGCCGGGCAGGCCCTCCACCTGCATTTCGGCGATGCAGTAGCCGCCCAGGAAATCGACCCGGCGCACGATGCCGACGCACTGGTGCGGGTGCGCGGCGTCGAGGCCCTCGACGACGCGGTCTTCGTGGCGCAGGTAGAGAGTGACCGCCGAGCCGGCCGGCAGCACGCCCGCCGCCGCAGTGGGCAGTGGCAGCCGCAGGTGGCCGCAGCGCGCCGTGCCGTCGCCCTGCACGATGGCCTGCAGCCGGTTCGCCTTGCCGACGAAATCGGCCACGAACACGGCGCTCGGCTCGCTGTAGACCTCGAGCGGCGTGCCCACCTGCTCGATCACGCCGAGGTTCATGACGACGATGCGGTCGGCGATCGACAACGCCTCTTCCTGGTCGTGCGTGACCATGATCGTGGTCACGCCGAGCGCCTTCTGCAGCGAGCGGATCTCGCCGCGCAGGCGCACGCGCTCGAGCGCGTCGAGCGCCGACAGCGGCTCGTCGAGCAGCAGCAGCCCGGGCGACGTGGCCAGGGCGCGGGCCAGGGCGATGCGCTGCTGCTGGCCGCCGGACAGCTGGGCCGGGAACCTGGCGCCGCTGCCGGGCAGGCCGACGAGCCGGAGCAGCTCGTCGACACGGGCCGCGATCTTCGTGCGGCCCTGGCGCCGGTTGACCAGCCCGTAGGCCACGTTGTCGGCCACGCTCAGGTTCGGAAACAGCGCGTACGACTGGAACACGATGCCGTAGTCGCGCTCGGCCGGCGGCAGCACCGAGATGTCGCGCTCGGCCTGGTGAATGCGGCCGGCGGTCTGCGTCTCGAGGCCGGCGATGATGCGCAGCAAGGTGGTCTTGCCGCAGCCCGAGGGACCGAGGAAGCAGACGAACTCGCCCTTCTCGATGGCGAGATCGATGTCTTTCAGCGCCTGGAAGGTGCCGAAGGACTTGCGGATGCCCTCCAGTCGAAGGTAGTCCGTCACGGCCTCACTTCTTCGGCTCGGACTTCGTGTCGTAGCGCTTGTTCCACTCGGCGAGGATGCGCTCGCGGTTGTCGGCGGCGACCTTGAAGTCGAGCTTGACCAGGCGCTTCTCGTAGTCGGCCGGCACGTTGGCCAGCGGCGCCGCCACGCCGGGCTGCGCGGTGATGGCGAAGTTCTTGCCGTAGAGCAGCATCGCGTCCTTGCTCGAGGCCCAGTCGGCGAGCTTCTGCGCCGCCTCGAGCTTCTTCGTGCCCTTGTGGATGGCGAAGGCCTCGAGGTCCCAGCCGAGCCCTTCCTTCGGGAACACCAGGTCGATCGGCGCGCCCTTGGCCTTGTTGGCGTTGGCCCGGTACTCGAACGAGATGCCGAGCACGTACTCGCCGGCGGCCGCCATGTTGCAGGGCTTGGAGCCGGAGTGCGTGTACTGGGCGATGTTCTCGTGCAGCCCGTCCATGTACTTCCAGCCGCCGCCCTTGCCGTTGTCGTCGCCGAAGAGCGTGAGCCAGGCGGTGACGTCGAAGTAGCCGGTGCCCGACGACGCCGGGTTCGGCATCACGATCTGGCCCTTGTAGACCGGCTTGGTCAGGTCTTTCCACGTCTCCGGCTTGGGGATGCCCTTCTTCTGCGCCTCGACCGTGTTGAAGCACACCGTCGCGCCCCACACGTCCATGCCGAACCAGGCCGGCACCTTGGCCTTGTCGCGGTAGGCGCTCATGATGGCGTCGAGGTTGAGCGGCGCGTAGGGAATGAGCATGCCCTGCGAATCGAGCAGGGCCAGGCTCGAGGCGGCGACGCCCATGACCACGTCGGCCTGCGGATTGGCCTTCTCGGCGAGGAGCTTGGCGGTGATCACGCCGGTGGAGTCACGCACCCACTTGAGCTCGATCGTCGGGTTGAGCCGGGTGAAGCCGGCCTCGTAGGCCTTGAGCTGGTCGGTCTCGAGGGCGGTGTAGACGGTGAGCTGGGTCTTCTGGGCCCAGGCGCCGGTGCTGGCGAAGACGACGAGCGCCATGGCGACGAGCCGCCGGATCGAGTCTTTGTGCATTGCGATCTCCGTGTGTGTTCGAGGTGCGAGAGCACGGCGTGCAAAGGCTATGCCAGTCGCGTGACGAGTCGGTGCCGGCCGGGCGTCGAACGAGTCTGCGACCGACCCGAAAACCCGTCAACTGTTTTTTGAAGATTGTTGACAACTGGCAAAGCGGCCGTTCCAATGGCGGATGCCTGCCTTTGCCGCGACCGCGCCGCATCCGACGATCACCCTGCTCCAGACCAGCTCGCTTTCGAGCGTGGTGCATGGCGAGCTCGAACGGATGATCCTCGCCGGCGAGCTGCCGCCCGGCGAGAAGCTCACGGAGGTGGCCCTTGCCGCTCGCCTCGGCGTCTCGCGCGGTCCCTTGCGCGAAGCGTTCCGCATGCTCGAGGAAGCCGGGCTGGTGCGCACCGAGAAGAACCGCGGCGTGTTCGTGCGTCACCTCCCGGTCGAGGAGGCGATCGAGATCTTCGAGCTGCGCGCCACGATGGACGAGCTGGTCGGCCGCCGGCTGGCCGAATCCATTGCTCCGGCCGAGCTGAAGGAGGTGCGCCTCCTCGTCGACCGCATGGAGCAGGCGGTGAAGGCGAAGGACGCCCCGGCCTACCACCTGCTGAACCTGCGCTTCCACGACCGCCTGGTCGAGCTCGCCGGCAACGGCAAGCTCACCGCCATCTACAGGAAGCTGATCAAGGAACTGAGCCTGTTTCGACGCATGAACCTGGCCGAAGGCGGCCTGATGCCGCTCTCCGTCGGCGAGCACCGGCAGATCGTCAAGGCCATCGCCTCGGGCGACGCCGACGCCGCCGCCCGCGCCATGTTCGCCCACGCCATGGACAGCAAGGAGCGGACGATTCGCAACCAGCCCGCCGCGTCCGGCGTCACCCCCGCCCGGAGAGCCGCCCAATGATCGACGTCAACGGACGAAGCTACGCCCTCGCCCACCGGCCCACGGTGGTGGTGTGCGTCGACGGGTGCGAGCCCGACTACATCCACGAGGCCGTCGCCCACCACCACGTGCCGTGGCTGAAGGAAGTGCTGGCCACCGGCACGGCGCTCGTCGCCGACTGCGTGATCCCGAGCTTCACGAATCCGAACAACCTGTCCATCGTCACCGGCGTGCCGCCCTCGGTGCACGGCATCTGCGGCAACTACCTCTTCGACGTCGCCAGCGGCACCGAAGTGATGATGAACGACCCGAAGTGGCTGCGCGCGCCCACCATCCTGGCGGCGCTGGCCAGCGCCGGCCAGTCGGTGGCGGTGATCACCGCGAAAGACAAGCTGAGGAAGCTGCTCGGCCACGGCATGCGCGGCATCTGCTTCTCGGCCGAGAAGGCCGACGAGGCGAGCGAAGACGAGAACGGCATCGCCGAGGTGGTCGAGCGCGTCGGCATGCCGGTGCCCTCGGTCTACAGCGCGGAACTCTCGGAGTTCGTCTTCGCCGCCGGCGTCGAGCTCATGTCGCATGAGCGCCGCCCCGACGTGATGTATCTCTCGACCACCGACTACGTGCAGCACAAGCACGCCCCCGGGACCGACGGCGCCGACGCGTTCTATCGCATGATGGACACCTACCTCGG
>CAXSEJ010000098.1:0-9039 GCA_964236395.1 uncultured Rhizobacter sp. | reverse complement strand
GCGGCCAGGAAGATCGACATCCTCGTCAACAACGCCGGCATCACCGGCGGCAACGCCGCGACCTGGGAGCTGGCGCCCGACGTGTGGCGGCGCGTGATCGAGGTCAACCTCGTCGCGCCCTACCTCGTGTGCCGCGCCGTCGTGCCGCACATGATCGAGGCGAAGTACGGCCGCATCGTCAACATCGCCTCGGTCGCGGGCAAGGAAGGCAATCCCAACGCCTCGCACTACAGCGCCTCGAAGGCCGGTGTGATCGCGCTCACCAAGTCGCTCGGCAAGGAGCTGGCGACGAAGGGCGTGATCGTCAACGCCATCACGCCGGCGGCGGCGAAGACGGCGATGTTCGCCACCATGACGCAGCAGCACATCGACTTCATGCTGTCGAAGATCCCGATGGCCCGTTTCCTCGAAGTGAACGAAGCCGCGGCGATGGTCGCGTGGCTCTCGTCGGAAGACTGCTCGTTCACGACCGGCTCGGTGTTCGACATCTCGGGCGGCCGGGCCACCTACTGAATCGCATCGGAGAAACGCCATGCACTCGTCACTCACCCGCACCGCCCTCGCCGCCTTGGCGCTGCTGACGGCGTGCGCCGCTCCGGCGCCGGCCGGCCCCTTCGTCGTCGCCACGCTCGAGCCGACGCGCGACAGCACGACCCACAACACAGTGTGATTCGTGCAGGACGACACCGAGCTACAGGTCACCAGGCAGGTGAGCGGGTTGCGGCCGAACCAGCAGCACGGCTTCCACGTGCACGAGAAGGGCGACTGCGCGAGCGGCGACGGCATGAGCGCCGGCGGCCACTTCAACCCCGACGGCAAGCCGCACGGCGCGCAGGGCGCCCCGCACCATGCCGGCGACATGACCTCGCTGACCGCCGACGCCGCCGGCAACGCGGTGGTGCGCATGCGCCTGACCGGCAACGTGCGCAGCGCCGGCACCGACGACATCGCCGGCAAGGCGCTGATCGTGCATGCGATGCCCGACGACTACGTCACCCAGCCCACCGGCAACTCCGGCGCGCGCCTGGCCTGCGGCGTGATCGGCTCGGCGCCGGGCCGCGACGGCACCGGCCGCGGGGTGGCGCTGCCCTAGCGCGACGCGGCGAGCCGGCCGACGCGCGTCAGCCGCTCTCCTTGTCCTGCAGCAGCCGCCACATCACCTTGCCGGAGCCCGACTTCGGCAGCGCCTCGACGAACTCGACCAGGCGCGGCACCTTGTAGGCGGCCATGTTGTCGCGCGCCCACGCGACGATGTCTTCGGCCACCGTCTTGCCGCGGGCCTCGGCGCGCAGCACGACGACCGCCTTGACCGTCTCGCCGCGGTAGGCGTCGCGGGCGGCGATGATGCAGGCCTCCTGCACCGCCGGGTGCTTGTAGAGCAGCATCTCGACCTCGGCCGGCCAGACCTTGAAGCCGCTCGCGTTGATCATCCGCTTGAGGCGGTCGGTCATGAAGAAGTAGCCTTCCTCGTCCATGCGGCCGAGGTCGCCGGTGCGAAAGAAGCTGCGGCCGTCGAACTGCACGAAGGCGGCGTCGGTCGCCTCGGGATGGCGCCAGTAGCCGGTGAAGACCATCGGCCCGCGCGTGATGATCTCGCCGACCTCGCCGGGCGGCAGCTCCGCGAGCGTCAGCGGGTCGACGACGCGCGAGTCGACGGCGAAGATCGGCATGCCGAGGCACTGCAGCTTGGCCCGCTCGGGCGGGTTGGCGTGGCTCGGCGCGGCCGTCTCGGTGAGGCCGTAGCCTTCGGCGAAGGTGATGCCGAACTCGTCGCCCAGGCGCTGCGCCACCGCCTCCGGCATGGCCGCGCCGCCGCCGCTCACGCTGCGCAGGCTCGACAGATCGAAGCTCTTGTAGTTGGGGCTGGCGAAGAGGTCGATCACCATCGTCGGAATGCACGTCCAGTGGGAGATGCGGTGCGCCGAGATCAGCCGGCCGGCGAGCTCGCGGTCCCAGCGCGGCATGAGCACCACCGTGCAGCCGGTGTACACCGAGCCGAGCACGCTGTAGACCATGCCGGTGATGTGGAACATCGGCACGACGCCGAGCATCATCGGCTCGGGGCCGCTGGCGAAGCTCCACTGGCCGCCGACGGCGTTGTGCATCAGCGTGCGGTGGGTGTGCATGCAGCCCTTGGGCAGGCCGGTCGTGCCCGAGGTGTAGGGCAGCAGCGCGAGGTCGTCGGGGCCGGCGGTGTGCGGCCCTGGCGTGCGGCCGGCCGAGAGCGCGTCGGCCCAGCGGGTGCAGCCGTCGGGCACGTCGGGTTCGGCGCGCAGCCAGGCCTCCATCGCCGCCGGCACGGCGCCGGCCGGCTCGAGGGCGCCGGCCGGCAAGGCGTCGGCATAGCGCGTGACGAGGATGTGGCCGGCGCGCTCGGCTTCCGGCAAGGCGGCATTCGCCGCGGCGACGATGCCGGCGAGGTCGGCGCTGCAGATCACGACCTTCGTCTGCGGGTCGCTGAGGTAGTGCTTGAACTCCTCGCTCTTGTTCATCGGGTTGACCGGCACGACGACCGCGTTGGCGCGCAGCACGCCGTACAGGGCCGCCGCGAACTGCGGGCAGTTCTGCATGAAGAGCGCGACCCGGTCGCCGGCCTTGACACCCGCGCCCTGGAGCCAGCCGGCGATGGCCTCGGCCTGCGTGCGCAGCTCGCGGTAGCTCAGCTCGCGGCCGAAAAAGACGTAGGCGGCACGGTCGGGGAAGCGGGTCGCGGCCACCTCGAGGTTGAACCACAGCGAGGTCTCGGGCGCGATGACGGAGCGCGGCAGGCGCCTCGGCCAGTGCGGCAGGTGGGGCCGGTCGGCCGGCACCTCGAAGTCGGTTTGCGAAAGCACGTCGTTCCTCGATCGATCCAGGGCAGACACCGGTATAGCCGACGGCCCGCCGGCTTTCCACGGCACCTACCCTAGCGCGGTGGCCGGCGGGCCCGGAGATTGCATTCGGCCGCCGCGCTGCAAGACCCCGGCGGCAAACCCCGTTCCTTATCCACTTTCCGGCCCCACCGATGAACCACTCCTCGCCCCTGCGCGGCCTGCTGCGCCGCCTCGCCGCCACCACCGCCCTCGCCCTCGCCTTGCCGGCGCTCGCCCAGACCGCGCTCGACGACGTGCTGGCCAGGAAGGTGCTCACCGTCGCCATCCCGACCGATTCGGCGCCGTACGGCTTCGTCGGCACCGACCTGCAGCCGCAGGGGCTCGACATCGACATGGCGCGCCTCATCGCCACCAGGCTCGGCGTCAGGGCCGAGCTGGTGCCGGTGACGAGCGCCAACCGCATCGCCTACCTGCAGACGAAGAAGGCCGACCTCGTCATTTCGACGCTCGGCAAGAACGCCGAGCGCGAGAAGGTGATCGACTTCAGCAGCGCCTACTCACCCTTCTTCCAGGCCGTGTTCGGCGCCAGGTCGGTGGCGGTGAAGAGCCCGGCCGACCTGGCCGGCAAGTCGGTCGGCGTGACGCGCGGGGCGATGGAAGACCAGGAGCTCGGCAAGATCCAGCCGGCCGGCACGGAGGTGCGCCGCTTCGAGGACAACAACGCGACGATCGCCGCCTACGTGTCGGGCCAGGTGCAGCTCATCGCCGTCGGCGCCTCGGTGGCCGGCAACATGATGTCGAAGAACCCGCAGCTGGCCACCGAATACAAGCTGCTGCTCAAGGACTCGCCGAACTTCATCGGCGTGGCCAAGGGCGAAGACAGGCTGCGCGCCAGGGTCAACGAGATCATCGCCGAGGCACGCAAGTCGGGCGAGCTGAACGCGATGTCGGTGAAGTGGCTGGGCCGACCCCTCGGCGACCTGCCCTGATCGCACTCGACTTCCAGGCCGTTCTCGACGAATGGCCGCTGCTCCTGCGCGGCGCGGCCATGACGGTCGGCCTGACCACCGTCTCGGCGACGGTCGGCGTGGCGCTCGGCGTGGCCAGCGCCTGGGCGCGCGAGCACGGCCACGCCGCGCTGCGCCGGGCCGTCGGCGTGTACGTGGAGCTGATCCGCAACACGCCCTTCATCGTCCAGCTGTTCTTCATCTTCTTCGGCCTGCCCGGCCTCGGCGTGAAGCTCTCGCCGGAGGTCGCCTCGGTGCTCGCGATGGTCGTCAACCTCGGCGCCTACTCGGCCGAGATCGTGCGCGCCGGCGTCGCCACCACACCGCGTGGCCAGATCGAGGCGGCGCGCAGCCTGGCGCTCACCGAGGGGCAGGTGTTCCTGCGCGTCGTGCTGCCGCCGGCGCTCAAGCGGGTGTGGCCGGCGCTGGTGAGCCAGATCGTGATCGTGATGCTGGGCTCGGCGGTGTGCGGGCAGATCTCGACGCCGGAGCTCTCGTACGCCGCCAACCTGATCCAGTCGCGCAACTTCCGCGGCTTCGAGTCGTTCATCGTCGCGACGCTGATGTACCTCGCCCTGTCGCTGGCGCTGCGCCGGCTGCTCGGCTGGGCCGGCCCGCGCTTCGTCTTCGGACGAGCCGCACGTTAGGCCGGCGATGGTCGAGTTCAGCCTCTGGGACATCGTCCGCAACCTGCTTCTCGCCGCACGCTGGACGGTGCTGCTTTCGCTGATCGCCTTCGTCTGCGGCGGCCTCGCCGGCCTCGGCCTGCTGGTGGCGCGCATTGCGAGCCCGCGCCTCGCCGGCCGCCTCGTCGCGGTCTACGTGCAGCTGTTCCAGGGCACGCCGCTGCTGATGCAGCTCTTCCTCGCCTACTTCGGCCTCGGCCTGCTCGGCGTCAACGTCTCGCCCTGGGTCGCGGCCGCGCTGGCGCTCACGCTCTACACCAGCGCCTTCCTGGCCGAGATCTGGCGCGGCTGCGTCGACGCGGTTGCCAAGGGCCAGTGGGAAGCGTCGTCGGCGCTGGCGATGAGCCTGCTCGAGCAGCTCCGCCACGTGATCGGGCCGCAGGCGCTGCGCGTCGCGGTGCCGCCGACGGTCGGCTTCCTGGTCCAGGTGATCAAGGGCACGGCGCTGGCGTCGGTGATCGGCTTCATCGAGCTCACCAAGGCGGCGACGATGATCACCAACGCCACCTTCAGGCCGTTCACCGTCTACGCGGTGGTTGCGGTCATGTACTTCCTGCTCTGCTGGCCGGTCTCGGCCTGGAGCAGGTCACTCGAAAGGCACCTGCATGGACGCTGAAGCCGCTGTCGCCGCTTCGCCGGCGATCGTCCGCATCACGGGCCTGCGCAAGCGCTTCGGCACGAACGAGGTGCTGAAGGGCATCGACCTCGAGGTGCGCCCGGGCGAGGTGATCGCCATCATCGGCAAGAGCGGCTCGGGCAAGAGCACGCTGCTGCGCTGCATCAACGGCCTCGAGTCCTTCGACGCAGGCGCGCTGGCCGTCGACGGCCAGGCGCTGGTGCACGGCAGCGCCGCGGCGATGCGCGCGCTGCGCCAGCGCGTCGGCATGATCTTCCAGAGCTTCAACCTGTTCCCGCACCTGAGCGTCGGCCGCAACGTGATGCTGGCGCCGACGCTGGTGAAGAAGAAGGGCTCCGCCGACGCCGTCAGCCAGGCGCGCCGGCTGCTCGAGCGCGTCGGCCTCGCCGAGAAGTTCGACGCCTCGCCGGAGCAGCTCTCGGGCGGCCAGCAGCAGCGCGTGGCGATCGCGCGGGCGCTGGCCATGGAGCCGGCGGTGCTGCTGTGCGACGAGATCACCTCGGCGCTCGACCCCGAGCTCGTCGGCGAGGTGCTGCGCGTCGTCGAGTCGCTCGCCGTCGACGGCATGACGCTGCTCATGGTCACGCACGAGATGAGCTTTGCGCGCAAGGTCTCCGACCGCGTCGTCTTCATGCACGCCGGCCGCATCCACGAGATCGGCCCGCCGGAGCAGATCTTCGCCGCGCCGCGCACGCTGGAGCTGAAGCAGTTCCTCTCGGCCCTCGACGGCTGACCGCCGCCTGCGCGATCAGCGGTTCTCGCGCTGCGCCTTGCGGGCAAGGATGCGTGCGCACTCCTGCGTGTTGCGCCAGCGCGGCTCCTCGCAGCGCTCGTCCATGCACACGGCCAGGGCGATGAAGACGCGCTTGCCGCAGGCCTCGCGTGCCGACGTCGGATCGGCCTCGACCGGCAGCGGAGCCGGCCGCTGGGCGGCGTCACGCGCCTGGGCGGCGGCGGTCGCAGCCCGTGCCCGGTCGGCCGCCGTGGTCTGTGGCGTGCCGTAGACAGGGTTGCCGTAGCCGGGCGACGTGCTCGCCGCGTTGCCAAACGACGTGGGATCGTCGGATCGCCTGGCGATGTTCGGCGTCGACGTCGCGACCGCATCGGAGGCCCGCGGCAGACGCGGCGCCACGCGCGCGACCGCGCCGCTGGCCGCCGCCGAAGCCGAGGCGAGCACCGGCGGCAGCGTGCGCTGCGGCGCCGGCGTCGGCGTCGGCGTCGGCGTCGGCGTCGGCGTCGGCGTCGGCGTCGGTGCCGGTGCCGGTGCCGGTGCCGGGGCCGCGGCAGGCGCCGAGGCGGGCTGGGCCTGCGCCTGCGCCGGGCCGAGGCCGAGCGTGGCCATCGCAGCGGCCAGGGCGAGCGCGGCGAGGGCGCGGAGGTTGGTCATGAGGTGCCCTGTGGTCGCGAGCTCGGCGTCGACGCCGCTGGCTGGCGCGCCCTGCCGGCGCGGGTGCTGAGCGGCGATGCCGGTGCGTTGCACGGCTGGCCGCTGCCGCTCGCCGTCGAAGCGCTGCAGAAGGTCTGCCACGACGCTGCTGCGGCAGCGTGCGGCGCACCGCTCCGCTATTTCCCGCCGGGCGTCATCGGCGCGGGGCTCCGGCTCGAGCCGCTCCTGGAGTGGGCGGCCGAGCTGCGGCGCGTGGCGCAGCATGCCGATCACCCGTGGGCTGTCGAGCTGAGCGTCGAAAGCCTGGTTCAGCAAGGGCGGGAAGCGTTGAAAACGACGCGCTCGCCGGATCGTCGCTCGCTTCCTTCTCGCTAAACTGGTGCCGATGAGCGACGCCCCGGTCCGATCCAGCCCCACACCGCTCGCCGTGCCGGCCCCGGCGCCGGCCCGGCCGAGCGTGATCCAGCTCGTGTTCCGGGAAAAGGGCGCTCTGTACGCTGCCTACATGCCGATGTTCAGCGACGGCGGCATTTTCGTCCCCACGACGCGCGACTATCGGCTCGGCGAAGACATCTACCTCCTGCTCTCGCTGCCCGATGACCCGCAGCGGTACCCGGTGGCCGGCAAGGTCGGCTGGATCACCCCGGCCAACGCCTCGGGCGGCCGCACCCAGGGCGTCGGCGTGCGCTTCCCGAGCGATGAGAAGAGCCGCGCGCTGCGCCAGCGGATCGAGGAGTCGCTCGGCACGTCGCTGTCTTCGGCCAAGCCGACGCAGACGATCTGATCCGGGTCCGGCCTGCGGGCCGGCTTCGGGCTGCAGCCGCGGCGCCCTTCGATGTACGTCGATTCACACTGTCATCTGAGCTTTCCGGGGCTGGCCGACCGCCTGCCCGAGATCCGGGCCGCCATGGCCGAAGCGGCCGTCGACCGGGCGCTGTGCATCTGCACCACCCTCGACGAATTCGAGCAGGTGCACGACCTGGCCGCGGCCCACGACAACTTCTGGTGCAGCGCCGGCGTCCATCCCGACGACGCCGACAGCCGCGAGCCCAGCGTCGAAGGGCTCGTCGCGCTGGCCGCAAGGCCCAAGGTCGTGGCGATCGGCGAAACCGGGCTGGACTACTTCCGGCTCGCGGGGCGCAACGACGCGGAAATGGAGTGGCAGCGCGACCGCTTCCGTGTCCACATACGCGCTGCCAACGCCGCTCGCCTTCCGCTCGTCGTCCACACCCGCAGCGCTTCTGCCGACACCTTGCGGCTGCTGGTGGAAGAGGGGGGCGACGCGGCCGGGGGCGTGTTTCACTGCTTCACCGAAACGGAGGCGGTCGCGCGGGCAGCGCTCGACCTGGGCTTCTACATCTCGTTTTCGGGCATCCTGACCTTCAAGACGGCGGGCGACCTGCGCAAGGTGGCTGCGTTCGTTCCGCTCGACCGCTGCCTGATCGAGACCGACAGCCCCTACCTCGCGCCGGTGCCGCACCGGGGCAAGGTCAACACACCGGCCAACGTGCCGCTCGTGGCGCGCCAGCTGGCCGAGGCGAAAGGGCAGCCGATCGAAGCGATCGCCGAGGCGACGAGCCGCAACTTCGCGGCGCTGTTCACGAAGACGTGCTGTTTCACGAAGTGAAACAAACGCTTTAGGTTCGTGGAACTAACTTGAAGGGTCGCCTATAACTCATTGTCGTAAAACGATTTTGTTTTGCACGACCGCACCGCGTTTCTCGGCACGCCGACGCTCGTGTCGGAAAAGCGCTGACATCGCATATGGCCCGATCCTGGCTATCGGGTCCTGGCGCTGCTCACTACATTGGCCCACCGAACGCACTTGGAGAGCCCCATGGAAGTGTCTGCAGCAGTCTCGAATCCCTTCGCCATGATGGTGGCGCCGGAGATGATTTTTGCGACGCTCGAGCGGTCGGATCGCCTGGCCCGGCTAAATAGCACCATCTGCCGGCCGCTCGACAAGCCGCGGCCGGAAAAGATCATCGCCGGGGTGCAGGAGTTCGACGAGGCGATCGAGGCCATCGAAGTCGCGCCCGAGGCGCCCGAAACCGACGCGACCGTGGCGCCTTGGTAAGCGCGACAATGTATATTATGTAAACTTCTGCGGCGGTCGGTCGGCACGCGCGGACATCGTCGTCGGCGGCCGTGGCGACGAACTGCCAAGGGCTCTCCTCGCCCACCTGCCTTCCTTGCAACGATCATTCAGCAAGCGAGTCATGGCGACGCATGTGGCCGATCAGATTCTCGAAGGCCGCCGAAAACAGCACTTCATAGCTGTTGCGCTCCACGTAGCCGATATGGGGCGTAGCCAAGCAGTTCTTCATCGTGAGCAACGGGTCGGAAGGTCCCGGCGGTTCGCTGTCGAATACATCGACCGCAGCATGCCCGGGTCGACCCCTTTGCAGAGCGTTCGTCAGCGCGCCGGGCGCCACCAGCGCCGACCGGCTGGTATTGATCAGCATCGCCGTTGGCTTCATCGAATCCAGATCCGATTCCGTGACTGAAT
>CAXSEJ010000097.1:0-9062 GCA_964236395.1 uncultured Rhizobacter sp. | reverse complement strand
GGGTTGCCATCATGCTGATGATGATGTCCCTGGCGCTCTACAACGACATGGCCCGCCTGCTGGGTCTGCAGTGAACCGCATGCATTCCCATCGCCCGTCCGTCCGCCTGCCCGCTCGTCTGCGCCCGCTTCGTCTCGCTTCCGTCTCGCTCACCCTCGCGCTCGCCCTGCAGGCCGGCACCGCCCTGGCGGTCGAGCCCTTCGTGCTGAAGGACATCCGCGTCGAGGGTCTGCAGCGCAGCGATGCGGGCACCGTGTTCGCGGCGCTGCCCTTTCGCATCGGCGACACCTACACCGACGAGAAAGGCTCGGCCGCGCTGCGCGCCCTGTTCGCGACCGGCCTGTTCAAGGACGTGCGCATCGACATCGACAACGGCGTCGCCGTCGTCATCGTCGACGAGCGCGCGGTCATCGCCAACATCGACTTCGTCGGCATGAAGGAGTTCGAGAAGGACGCGCTCGTCAAGTCGCTGAAAGACTTCGGCATCGGCGAGGGCCTGCCGTTCGACAAGGCGCTGGCCGACCGCGCCGAGCAGGAGCTCAAGCGCCAGTACCTGACCAAGAGCCTGTACGGCGCCGAGGTCGTGACCACGGTGACGCCGCAGGAGCGCAACCGCGTCAACGTCACCTTCACGGTGACCGAAGGCGCGGCGGCCAAGATCAGCGAGATCCGCATCTCCGGCAACAAGGCGTTTTCCGAGGGCACGCTGAAGGGCCTGTTCGAGCTCAACGACGGCGGCTGGCTCAACTTCTACCTGAAGGGCGACCGCTACTCGCGCGCCAAGCTCAACGCCGACCTGGAGACGCTGCGCGCCTTCTATCAAAACCGCGGCTACCTCGAGTTCGACATCGAGTCGACGCAGGTGACGATCTCGCCGGACAAGCAGGACATCACCATCACGGTGAACATCCGCGAAGGCCAGCCCTACACCGTGACGGCGGTGCGGCTGGAAGG
This sequence comes from uncultured Rhizobacter sp., assembly GCA_964236395.1. Taxonomy (GTDB): domain Bacteria; phylum Pseudomonadota; class Gammaproteobacteria; order Burkholderiales; family Burkholderiaceae_C; genus Schlegelella_A. The sequence goes on along the minus strand of CAXSEJ010000097.1, from coordinate 8,108 downwards.
CGAGTACCTCGGCAAGGAAGAGGACTTCCGCACCCTCGTCGTCATCAAGCCCGGCGAGCCCTACCGGGCCGAGTCGATCGCCGAGACCACGCGTGCCTTCGTCGACCGCTTCGGCACCTTCGGCTACGCCTTCGCGCGCGTCGATTCGCGGCCCGAGATCGACCGGGCCAATGCCCGCGTCGTGGTCACGCTCGTCGCCGAGCCGCAGCGCCGGGTGTACGTGCGGCGTGTCAACGTCGCCGGCAACACGCGCACGCGCGACGAGGTGATCCGGCGCGAATTCCGCCAGTTCGAGTCGTCGTGGTATGACGGCCGCAAGATCAAGCTCTCGCGCGACCGGGTCGACCGGCTCGGCTACTTCAGCGACGTGAGCGTCGACAGTGCCGAGGTGCCCGGTTCGGCCGACCAGGTCGACATCACGGTCACGATCAAGGAGAAGCCCACCGGCAACCTTTCGCTCGGCGCCGGTTTCTCCTCGGCCGACAAGCTCTCCCTGACCGCCTCGGTCAAGCAGGAGAACATCTTCGGCAGCGGCAACTACCTCGGCGTCGAAGTCAATACCAGCAAGTACAACCGGACCGTCGTGCTCAGCACCGTCGACCCGTACTTCACGATCGACGGCATCTCGCGCGCGCTCGACATCTACTACCGCACCACCAAGCCGATCAACAGCCAGGGCGAGAATTACAAGCTCGTCACCCCGGGCGTCTCCATCCGCTTCGGCGTGCCGTTCAGCGAGTACGACACGGTGTTCTTCGGCATCGGTGCGGAAAGCACGCAGATCAAGGGCAACAACGCGCTGCCGAACAGCTACTTCCTCTATCGCGAGGAGTTCGGCAAGACGAGCAGCTCGGTGCCGCTGACGATCGGGTGGTCGCGCGACAACCGGGACAGCGCGCTGGTGCCGACGGCCGGCCGCTTCACTCGCTTCAACCTCGACTACGCCTTCCTGGGCGACGCGCGCTTCCTGCGTGTGAACGCTCAGGCCCAGCAGTACATCCCGATCAGCCGCGCCTTCACCTACGGCGTGAACGCCGAAGTCGGCTACGGCAAGGGCATCGGCGGCCGGCCCTACCCGATCTTCAAGAACTTCTACGGCGGCGGTCTGGGCACGGTGCGCGGCTTCGACCAGGGCTCGCTCGGCCCGGTCGACGTGACCGGCGCGTTCATCGGCGGCAACCGTCGATTCAACCTCAACAACGAGCTGTACCTGCCGGTGCCGGGCGCAGGCGCAGACCGAACGCTGCGCATCTTCGTCTACGCCGACGCTGGCAACGTGTGGGGCGAGAACGAAAAGATCACTCTCGGCAGCGTGCGCGCGTCGGCCGGCCTCGGCGTCAGCTGGGTGTCGCCCGTCGGCCCGCTCAAGCTCAGCTACGGCACACCGGTGCGCAAGAAGCCGGAAGATAGAATTCAGCGCCTCCAGTTCCAGATCGGGACCGCCTTTTGATGAAAAGTACGCTCGTGAAATCGCTCGTTGCCGCGGCCATGCTGGCCGGTGCCGCGGCCGGCGCTTCGGCCGAAGATCTCAAGATCGGCTATGTGAACAGCGACCGCGTCCTGCGCGACGCGGTCCCCGCGAAGGCGGCCCAGGCCAAGCTCGAGACCGAGTTCTCGAAGCGCGAGAAAGACCTGACCGACCTCGGCAACCGGCTGAAGGCCTCGAGCGACCGGCTCGACAAGGACGCGCCGACACTGAGCGAGACCGAGCGCACCCGGCGCCAGCGCGAGCTGGTCGAGCAGGACCGCGATCTGCAGAAGAAGCGCCGGGAATTCCAGGAAGACCTGACCTCGCGCAAGAACGAGGAGCTGGCGACGGTGGTGGAGCGCACCAACCGCGTCATCAAGCAGATCTTCGAGACCGAGAAGTACGACCTCATCCTCCAGGAAGCCGTGTTCTGGAGCCCGAAGGTCGACATCACCGACAAGGTCATCAAGGCGCTCAACGCCCAGGGTGGCAAGTGATCGGCGGTCGCGCCGGGCGCTGACCGACACGTCTGCTTGGACCCCGTCGAGCTCCGCGACATCGTCGGCCGGCTCGGCGGCCAGCTGATCGGCGACCCCGCCGCCCGCGTCTCACGCGTTGCACCGATCGAATCGGCCACCGCCGATGCCATCGCCTTCCTCGCCAACCCGGCCTACGTCAAGCAGCTCGCCACCTCGGCCGCCGGCTGCGTCATCGTCGCTCCGGCGCACCGAGATGCCGCCGAGGCGCGCGGCGCGACGATCGTCGTCGACGACCCCTATCTCTACTTCGCCCGGCTGACGCAGTGGTGGGCCGCTGAAAGCCGCCCGCGGCCACCCGCCGGCGTGCACGCCACCGCCCAGATCGACGCCCGCGCCACCGTGGCCGCAAGCGCCACCATCGGCCCCTTCGTCGTCGTCGAGGCAGGTGCGTCGGTCGGTGCCGGGGCGCAGATCGGTGCCCACGGCTTCATCGGCCGGGATGCCAGCGTCGGTGCCGACACGCGGCTTGGGCCCCGCGTGACCTTGCTCTTCGAGACCACGATCGGCGCACGCTGCATCGTCCACCCGGGCGTCGTGCTCGGCGCCGACGGCTTCGGCTTCGCGCCCGACGCCGGCCACTGGGAAAAGATCGAGCAGCTCGGCCGGGTGCGGGTCGGCGACGACGTCGAGATCGGCGCCAACACGTGCATCGACCGCGGCGCGGCCGGCGACACGGTGATCGGCGACGGCGTCAAGCTCGACAACCTCGTGCAGGTCGGCCACAACGTGCGCATCGGCGATCACACGGCGGTGGCCGGCTGCGTCGGCATCGCCGGCAGCGTCGTCATCGGCCGGCACTGCATGATCGGCGGCGGGGTCGGCATCAGCGGTCACGTGAGCATCGCCGACGGTGTCGTCGTCACCGGGGCGACGCAGGTCACACGCAGCATCGCCCGGGCCGGCGTCTACAGCGGCTCGTTCCCTTTCGACGACAATGCCGCGTGGGAGAAGAACGCGGCCACGCTGCGCAACCTGCACGCGTTGCGCACGCGGGTTCAGGCCCTAGAAAAGAAGTCGCCATGACGACGATGGACATCCACCAGATCCTGAAGAAGCTGCCGCACCGGTATCCCTTCCTCATGGTCGATCGCGTGCTCGAGATCGAGCACGGCAAGCGCATCAAGGCGCTCAAGAACGTCAGCGCGAACGAGCCGTACTTCGTCGGCCACTTTCCGCGTCGGCCCGTGATGCCCGGCGTGATGATCCTCGAGGCGCTCGCGCAGGCGGCGGCGCTGCTGGCCTTCGATGCCATGGGCGCCGAGGCCGACGAGAAGTCGATTTACTACTTCGCCGGCATCGACTCGGCCCGCTTCAAGCGCCCGGTCGAGCCAGGCGATCAGCTGCTGCTCGACGTGGTGCTCGAGCGCATGAAGTCGGGCATCTTCAAGTTCGGCGCCCGCGCCACCGTCGGCGTCGAGCTCGCGGCCGAAGCCGGCCTGATGTGTGCGGTGCGCGCCGTCGAGTAAATCCGAGGTGGCCGACATTCACCCGACCGCGATCGTCGAGCCGGGCGCACAGCTCGGCGACGGCGTGCACATCGGCCCGTGGAGCATCGTGCGAAAGAACGTGTGCATCGGCGCCGGCACGACCATCGGGCCGCACTGCGTGATCGAGGGCCGCACCACGCTCGGCCGCGACAACCGCATCTTCCAGTTCTGCTCGCTGGGCGCCGCGCCGCAGGACAAGAAGTACGCCGGCGAGCCCACCGAACTGGTCGTCGGCGACCGCAACACCATCCGCGAGTACTGCAACTTCAATACCGGGACGGTGCAGGACGAAGGCATCACCCGCATCGGCAGCGACAACTGGATCATGAACAACGTGCACGTGGCGCACGACTGCCGGGTCGGCAGCCAGACGATCATCGCCGGCTATGCCGGGCTGGCCGGCCACGTGCACCTGGGCGACTGGGCGATCGTCGGCGCCATGAGCGGCCTGCACCAGTTCGTGAAGATGGGCGCGCACGCCATGACCGGCTTCCAGAGCCACGTCTCGCAGGACGTGCCGCCGTTCATGATGGCGGAGGGCAACCCGCTCACGGTGCGTGGCTTCAACGCCGAAGGGCTGCGCCGGCGTGGCTTCTCGGCGGAGAAGATCGCCGCTGTCAAGCAGATGCACCGGCTGCTCTATCGCGACGGCCTGACGCTCGACGAAGCACGCATGCGCATCGGCATGCTCGCCGCCGACATGCCGCTTGGCGCGGCCGAGGTGGCCGCGATGGCCGACTTTCTCGCCGCTTCCACCCGCGGCATCGCACGCTGAGCGGGTCGCGGATGGATCCGGCGTCTCCGCGCTTCGCGATGGTCGCGGGCGAAGCCTCGGGCGACCTGCTCGCCGGCTCGCTGCTCGCAAGCCTGCGCCAGCGCTGGCCCGACCTGCAGGCGTCGGGCATCGGCGGACCGCGCATGGCCGAGCAGGGATTCGACGCATGGTGGCCGCACGACAAGCTGGCGGTTCGCGGCTACGCCGAGGTCCTCGGCCACTTTCGCGAGATCTACGCCATCCGCAACCAGCTCACCGAGCGGCTGATGAAGGCGCCGCCCGACGCCTTCATCGGCGTCGACGCGCCCGACTTCAACCTCGATCTCGAGGTCAAACTCCGGGCCAGCGGCGTGAAGACGATCCACTTCGTCGGCCCGTCGATCTGGGCCTGGCGCGGCAAGCGCATCGAGAAGATCAGAAAGGCCGCCGATCTGGTGCTGTGCATCTTCCCGTTCGAGCCGGAGATCTACGCCAGGAGCCACGTCAACGCGGTCTATGTCGGCCATCCCCTGGCCAGCAGCATCCCGTTCGAGGTGCCGCGCGCGGCGAGCCGGGCCGCCCTCGGCGTCGGCGACGACGAGACGCTCGTCGCCCTGCTGCCGGGCAGCCGCAAGTCGGAGGTCCAGTACATCGCACCCCGACTGTTCCGGGCAGCGGTCGAGCTGGGCATTCAGCGGCCCGGCATCCGTTTCGTGATCCCCGTGGTGACCGGCCTGCGCCACGCGATCGAGCCGCTGCGCAAGCAGTACGCGCCGCAGTTGCCGATCGCGCTGCTCGAAGGTCGCTCCCACGACGCGCTCGCGGCTTGCGACGTCGCCATCGTCGCGAGCGGCACGGCCACGCTCGAGGCCGCGCTGTTCAAGCGGCCGATGGTCGTCGTCTACGCCATGCACGCGTTGACCTGGCAGATGGGCAAGCGCATGAACTACCAGCCGTGGGTCTCGCTGCCGAACATCCTGCTGCGCGAATTCGCCGTGCCCGAGCTGCTGCAGGGCGACGCGACGCCGGCGAAGATCGCCGCGGCGACGATGGCATGGCTCGACGATCCCGAGGCGGCCGAGTCGTTGCGGGTTCGCTTCGAGGCCATCCACCGTGCGCTGCAACGTGACAGCGGGGCCATCGCCGTTGCGGCGATCGAGAAGGTGCTCGCGGCATGACGCACGCCCGCACCTTCCTGCGCGCCGACAAGCTCCGGCAGATCGTCGACGTCGGCGGCCTGATGGCCGGCGTCGACGAGGTCGGGCGTGGCCCGCTGGCCGGGCCCGTCGTGGCCGCCGCGGTGATCCTCCACGACAAGCGCGTGATCCGCGGCCTGAACGACTCCAAGCTGCTGCCGGCCGAGGAGCGAGAGCGGCTGGACGTCGAGATCCGCGCCAAAGCCGTGTGCTGGTACATCGCCGCCGCCAGCGTGGACGAGATCGACTCCATCAACATCCTGCGTGCGGCCTTGCTGGCCATGCAGCGCGCCGTGAACGGACTTGCGCTGCAGCCGCAGATCGTGCTCGTCGACGGCAATCAGCGGCCGACGCTGAGCATGCCGGTGCGCGCCGTCGTCGGCGGCGACGCCAAGGTGCGCGCCATCTCGGCCGCCTCGATCATCGCCAAGGTGCACCGTGACCGGCTGTGCCGCGAGCTGCACGAGGCGCATCCCGAATACGGCTTCGACAGCCACAAGGGCTACTCGACGCCCGAGCACCTCTCGGCACTGCGCGAGCACGGTGCCTGCCCGCACCACCGGCGCAGCTTCGCGCCGGTGCGCAGCGTCTTGGACCGGCTCTTCTGAGCGGACATGACGGCCTCGCCCCGGGCCGTCGGTTCGCGCGCCAACCCGTTGCTGGTGCGGCTGAGGAAGCTCGCCGCCGACCCGCCGGCCTACCGCAAGCTCGGCCTCATGCTGCTCGAGGGCGAGCATCTGTGCACCGCCTGGCAGGCGCAAGGGCGGCCGGTGCTGCAGGTGCTCGTCGACCAGGCGGCACGCCATGCGCCCGAGATCGCCCCGCTGCTCGACGCCGGCGATGTGGTGCTGATGGCGGCTGCCGCGATGCGCGGCATCGGCACCCTCGAATCGCCGCCGAAGGTCGCCTTCGTCGTGGCTGCGCCCGCAAGCGAGACGGTGCGCACGGGGTGGCCCACGCTGGTGCTCGATCGCGTCCAGGACCCAGGCAATGTCGGCACGCTCATCCGCAGCGCCGCCGCCTTCGGCTTCACGCAGGTGGTGGCACTCGCCGGCTCGGCTGCGCTCTGGGCGCCGAAGGTGGTGCGCGCCGGCATGGGCGCGCATTTCTCGCTGCACCTGGTGGAAGAAGCGCCCGCCGACGCGCTCCAGGCGCTCGGCGTGCCATTGCTCGGGACCAGCTCGCACGCGGCCGCGCGCATCGATGCCGAGCGGCTGCCCTGGCCCTGCGCCTGGGTGCTCGGCCACGAAGGGCAGGGCGTGTCGGCCGAAGTGGCGGCGCGCTGCCAGGCCGTGCTGCGCATCGGCCAGCCGGGCGGCGAAGAATCGCTCAACGTGGCAGCAGCCGGCGCTGTGTGCCTCTATGAATCGTCGCGCCAGCGCGGCCAGGAGGGATGCACGAGATGAACGATCTGCCCAGCTATGCCGACGTGCAGGCCGCCGCGGCGCGCATCGCCGGTCACGCCCACCGCACGCCGGTGCTCGTCTCACGCACGGCAAACGCCGAGGTCGGGGCCTCGCTCTTCTTCAAATGCGAGAACCTGCAGCGCATGGGCGCCTTCAAGTTTCGCGGCGCCTACAACGCCCTGGCCCGGTTCGACGCGGCCCAGCGCCGAGGCGGCGTTGTCGCCTTCTCGTCGGGCAACCACGCGCAGGCCATCGCGCTCGCGGCCGCGGAGCTGGCCATGCCGGCCGTGATCGTCATGCCGCACGACGCGCCCGCCGCCAAGCTGGCGGCGACGCGCGGCTACGGCGGCGAGGTCGTGGTGTACGACCGCTACCGCGAAGACCGCGAGGCCATCGGCCGGCGCCTGGCGAGCGAGCGAGGCATGACCTTGATCCCGCCATACGACCACGCCGACGTCATCGCCGGCCAGGGCACCGCGGCCAAGGAACTGATCGAGGAGACCGGGCCGCTCGACGCGCTCTTCGTCTGCCTCGGCGGCGGCGGGCTGCTGGCCGGCTCGGCACTCGCGGCCCGGGCGCTGTCGCCCGCCTGCCGCATCTACGGCGTCGAACCCGAAGCCGGCAACGACGGCCAGCAGTCGTTCCGCAGCGGCCGCATCGTGCGCATCGAGACGCCCGTGACGCTCGCCGACGGCGCGCAGACGCAGGCGCTGGGCCATCTCACCTTCCCGATCATCCAGCGCGATGTCGACGACGTGCTCACCGCGAGCGATGCCGCGCTGGTCGACTGCATGCGCTTCTTCGCCGAGCGCATGAAGATGGTGGTCGAGCCGACGGGGTGTCTGGGATTCGCCGCTGTCCGGGCCATGGCGCCGCAATGGGCCGGCCAGCGCATCGGCGTCATCGTCAGCGGCGGCAACATCGACCTGCAGCGTTTCGCCGGACTTGTCGGCCCTGCCCAGCGTCAATAGGCGAGCCGGTCCGGACGCAGGTCGCGCAGGATCGTGGTCGCGATCTCCTCGATCGACTTGTGCGTCGACGACAGCCAGGCGATGCCTTCCTTTTTCATCATCGTCTCGCCTTCTCTGACTTCGTAGCGGCAATTCTCGATCGAGGCGTACTTGCTGTGCGGCCGCCGCTCGTTGCGGATGCGCGCGAGCCGGTCCGGGTCGATCGTCAGGCCGAAGCACTTGGCCTTGAACGGCATCAGGGTCGAAGGCAGCTTGCCGCGCTCGAAGTCCTCGGGGATGAGCGAATA
>CAXSEJ010000096.1:0-9074 GCA_964236395.1 uncultured Rhizobacter sp. | reverse complement strand
AGGATGGCCATCAGCTCGGTCGGCAGGGCGTGGATGATCACGCCGATGTTGCCGCCGTGGATGACGTAGGCGCCGAAGATGCACCCCATCGCGACGCCGTAGCCGATCAGAACGAGCATGGTGAGTGGTGGTTAGCGGGCGAGGTCCGGCGCAGGTGCGCCGTGCCGAGCCAGTTATCGGCGGACCCTTGACTCACTTGAGTGTGCGGCGCCGGGCGCCGGGGTGATCGCCGCAACAGGCGGGCGAACACCGCCGAAAAAGAAAAACGGGCCCCGAAGGACCCGTTCAAAGCACAAGGGTTTGTGCTGGAGGAGACAAGCAAGAACGCACGGAGAACCCGGTCTTTCGGCCGTTCGGCGAAAGACTTGAGCCCTCAATGCATGTGGATGGCGCCGGCGGCCTTGCCCTTGCCGGCCCGCGCCGGCGGCTTGCACAGGCCGCATTCGTAGTGGCGGGCGATCTCGTGCGGGTGGGTGACGAACTGGCCGCCGCAGGTCGAGCACTTGGTCATCGTCAGCATGCCGTTGTCGATGAACTTGACGAGGCGCCAGGCGCGCGTGACCGAGAGCAGCGCTTCCAGGCCCTGGGCCGTCGTCTCTTCCTGGTACAGCTGGTAGGCCTTGATGACCGCGTCGATCTCGTCGAGCTCCGACGACTTGTTCAGGTACTCGTGGATGTTGAGGAACAGCGAGGCGTGGATGTTCGGCTGCCAGGTCATGAACCAGTCGGTCGAGAACGGCAGCTGGCCCTTGCTCGGCGACTTGCCGGCCACTTCCTTGTAGAGGCGGAGCAAGCGCTCGTAGGAAAGGTCGGTCTCCGACTCGAGGACCTGCAGGCGGGCGCCGAGGTGGATCAGCGCGACGGCGCGGCTGATCTGCCTGGCTTCGGTGAGGATGCTCTTGGCCCTCATGATCACGCCGCCTCTTGGTGACGGCCGGCGAGCAGGATGGAGGCGTGCAGGCGGCTGGTGGCGTCGTTGGCGGCGCTCTTGCCGTGGCTGGTGAGCAGGCTCCAGACCATGTCGTCGTCCATGCGGAAGCGGCAGAGCAGCGTGTTGCCGCCGGCGATCTTCATCATCTGCGCCGGCGTCAGCAGGGCGATGAGGGCGGCGCTCTCCTCGCTGAGCCCCAGGCGGTAGAGCGCCTGCTCACGGTCGTGCCTGATCAGGCTCTGCGCCAGCATCAGGTAGGAGAGGTTGGCTTCGCGAATCTCGGTCAGGATCTGGTCGGCGTTCATGGGGTGCTCCGGTGTGCTGTTCGTCCACTGCAAGGTCGCTGCCTTGCGATGTGGAGAATTCTGAAGACCGGAGAAGCGGGTGCCCATCAGGTCATCTCGGTCGCTGAAGTCCAGCTTCTTCCATGCGAGCTGTCAGGCAACTTCCTACCGGGGCCCGTCGCCACCGGCAGGAGTTGGCATTCGAGAGATTTCTCGCCGTGCCGCTCAAGTTGCGAAAAGGCCCGCCCGATAACCAGCCAACGGCGAGGAGCAATCCGAACCGGGGTCCGGAGTCAGAAGGCCGACTGTTTCGCGAAGGGTGAACCACCCGGAGCGGGATGCGAGGAAGACGAACGCCGGGCGCAGCCAAGGCGCTTGTGCCGAGTCTCTTATCAACCGTTCAGGAGTTAATTCCATGACTTTGTCGATCAACACCAACCTGGCTTCGCTGAACGCTCAGCGCAACCAGGGCAAGACCTCCAACGACCTGTCGACCGCGATCGCTCGCCTGTCGTCGGGCCTTCGCATCAACAGCGCCAAAGACGACGCCGCCGGCCTCGGCATCGCCGACCGCTTCACGGCGCAAATCCGCGGCCTGACCCAGGCCGCCCGCAACGCCAACGACGGCATCTCGCTGGCGCAGACGGCCGAAGGTTCGCTCGCCTCGGTGACGGACAACCTGCAGCGCATCCGTGAGCTGGCGGTGCAGTCGGTCAACGCGACCAACTCCGCCTCGGACCGCGCCTCGCTGCAGCTCGAAGTGAAGGAGCTGCAGGCCGAGATCGACCGCGTCGCGACGCAGACCTCGTTCAACGGCACGAAGCTGCTCGACGGCACCTTCACCTCGAAGGCCTTCCAGGTCGGCGCCGATGTCGGCCAGACGATCAGCGTCGCCTCGATCGCCAACACCCGCACCAGCGCCCTCGGCGTGTACCAGGGCCTGTCGCTCGCCAGCCAGGCGATCGGCACGGTGAGCAACACCGCCGCCGCCCTGACGGTGACCGCAGGCGCCGGCGCCACGGTGTCGCTCGGCTCGGTCGCGGTCGATGCCAAGGCGATCACCAACGCGATCAACAACGGCAACGTCGCCGGCCTGACCGCCAGCGCCAACGCGACGGCGGTCGCCGCCGTGACCTCGGCTTCGGCCGGTACGGTCGCCGGCAATGCGACCTACACCATCAACGGCATCGCCATCTCGATCGCCGGCGTGAACGGTGCCGCCGCCCTGGGTGGCAACCGCGCCAACGCGGTGGCTGCCATCAACGCCCAGTCGGCAGCGACCGGCGTCACGGCCTCCGACACCGGCTCGGGCGTCAGCCTGGCCGCCGCCGACGGCCGCAACGTCTCGCTGACCTATGCCGCGGGTACTTTCACGACCTCGACGGCGGCCGACTTCGGCCTGTCCGCAGTCGCCCTCACCGGCTCGACGGTCAACGTCAACTACGTGGCACCCACCGGCGTCAGCGGCAGCCTCGTGTTCGCGCAGGCCACCGGCTTCGCGAGCTCGACGGCGATCGCCGCCACCGGCACGGCGGTCAGCGCGATCGACATCTCGACGGTGGCCGGCGCCAACGCCGCGCTGACCTCGATGGACGCCTCGCTGGCCACGGTGAACTCGTCGCGCGCTTCGCTCGGCGCGGTCCAGAACCGTTTCTCGTCGACCATCAGCAACCTGCAGACGACGACCGAGAACCTCTCGGCTTCGCGCAGCCGCATCCAGGACGCCGACTTCGCGACGGAAACCGCGAACCTGTCGCGCGCCCAGGTGCTGCAGCAGGCCGGCACGGCGATGATCGCGCAGGCGAACCAGCTGCCGAACCAGGTGCTGACGCTCCTGCGATAAGCCGACGCGGCTCTTCCGCTCGAGAGCGGCCGGACCCGGACCCCCGGGCCCGGCCGCTTTTCGTTTGCGGCGCGCAATTGACCGTCTAAGGCACCGCTTTTCGAGCCCTATTGCCGCTTCAGCTCTCTCCAGAATGGCAACACCCCGTCCTGAAGGCCGGGAACCCAAGCCAACGGAGAGCGATTCATGGCACAGACGATCAACACCAACATCTCGTCGCTGACGGCACAACGCAATTCCAGTCGCACCCAGAACGACCTGTCGACGGCGATCGCCCGGCTGTCGTCGGGCCTGCGCATCAACAGCGCCAAGGACGACGCCGCCGGTCTGGCCATCGCCGACCGCATGACGTCGCAGATCCGCGGCATCAACCAGGCGGCGCGCAACGCCAACGACGGCATCTCGCTGGCCCAGGTCGCCGAAGGCGCGCTCGGCTCGGTGACCGGCAGCCTGCAGCGCATGCGGGAGCTTTCGGTGCAGTCGGCCAACGCGACCAACAGCACGTCGGACCGCCTCGCCCTGCAGCAGGAAGTGGCGCAGCTCGCGACCGAGATCGACCGGGTCGCCGCGCAGACGCAGTTCAACGGCCTGCACCTGCTCGACGGCAGCTTCACCGCGCAGCAGTTCCAGGTCGGCGCCAACGCCGGCCAGACGATCACGGTCGCCTCGATCGCCAGCGCCCGCGGCGGCACGCTCGGCATCTACCAGGGCTTCAACCTGACGGCGCAGTCGATCGGCACCGCCAGCAACACGCCGCAGGCGCTCACGATCAACGTCGGCGGCACCGGCGCCGTCGCGCTCGGCAGCGTCGCGGTCGACGCCAGGGCGCAGGCCGCGGCCATCAACAGCGGCAACATCGCCGGCCTGCTGGCCACGGCCAACGCCACCAGCGTCGCGGCCGGCACCTCGACGGCCGCCGCGACCGGACCGGGCACCGCCACCTACACCGTCAACGGCATCGCGATCTCGATCACCGGCGCCACCGGCGCCAGCGCGCTGACGAGCAATCGCGCCAACGCCGTCGCCGCGATCAACGCACAGTCGGCCGCCACCGGCGTGACCGCCACCGACACCGGTGCGGGCGTGAGCCTCAGCGCAGCCGACGGCCGCAACATCTCGCTCACTTACGGCGCGGGCACCTTCACCGGCTCGGCGGCCGCCGACTTCGGCCTCTCGGCCACGGCGATCACCGGCGGCACGCTGAACCTCGCCTACTCGGCGCCGAGCGGCGTCAGCGGCAGCGTCGTCTTCGCCCAGGCCGGCGGCCTGACGAGCTCGAACGCGATCACCGGCACCGGCACCGCCGTCAGCGCCATCGACATCTCGACGGTGAACGGCGCCAACGCCTCGCTGACGGCGATCGATGCCGCCCTGCAGACGATCAACGGCAGCCGCGCCAGCCTCGGCGCCGTGCAGAACCGCTTCTCCTCGACGATCGAGAACCTGCAGACCACCGCCGAGAACCTTTCCGCCTCGCGCAGCCGGATCCAGGACGCCGACTTCGCCGCCGAGACGGCGGCCCTGTCCCGCGCGCAGGTGCTGCAGCAGGCCGGCACCGCGATGGTCGCGCAGGCGAACCAGCTGCCGCAGATGGTGCTGCAGCTGCTCAAGGGCTGACCGTCGCCGAGCGCCGCGCGCGCGGGGCGTTCAAGTTCTCGGCCGCGGGCGCGGGGCGTTCAAGTTCTCGGCCGCGACGCCGATAGCCCAGACGAGAACCTCCCTTTCGTAAAGCGGCCCTTCCATGGCAACACTCACTTCTGCCACCGGCACGATCTCGTCGACCGGCATCGGCAGCGGTCTCGATGTGAACAGCATCGTCACCTCGCTGATGAACGTCGAGCGTCAGCCGCTGTCGCGGCTGCAGTCGGCGGCCACCGTGCTGCAGACCAAGCTCTCCGCCTTCGGCCAGATGAAGTCGGTCGCCTCGGCCCTGCAGGACGCGGCCAAGCCGCTCTTCGCCGCCGAGACCTACCAGCTCACCACTGCCGGATCGAGCGACCCGGGCAGCGTCAGTGCCGGCACCAGCGCCAAGGCGGTGCCGGGCATCTACTCGGTCGCGGTGGCCTCGCTCTCGGCGGCCCAGTCGGTCGTGAGCGCCGGCGGCCAGTTCACCGACTCCGCGGCCGTGGTCGGCACGGGCAGCCTGACCCTCCGGCTCGGCACCTGGAACACGGGCCAGACGACGTTCACGCCGAAGACCGGCTCGGCCGACATCACGATCCCGATCGGCGCCACGGAGAACACGCTGGCCGGCATCCGCGACAAGATCAACGCCGCCGGCGCCGGCGTCAGCGCCACCGTCGTCACCGACGCGAGCGGGTCGCGCCTGGCGCTGCAGTCGAGCGCGACCGGCGCGGCGAACGGCTTTCGCGTCCTCGTCGCCGACTCGGACGGGGCCGACGCCGACGCGGCCGGGCTGTCTCGCCTGGCCTACGACCCGGCCGGGGTGGGTGCGCAGATGAACCTGGCGCAATCGGCAGCCGACGCCCAGGCCACGATCAACGGCATCGCCGTGAGCTCGGCCAGCAACACGCTCGACAACGTCATCGACGGCATCACCTTCAGCCTGAGCAAGGTGACGACCCAGCCGGTCAGCGTCAACATCTCCCGCAACACCGACGCGATCAAGGCGAAGGTCGCCGCCTTCGTCGCCGCCTACAACAGCTTCAACGGGCTCCTCGGCGCCGCGACCAAGTACGACCCGGCCGCCAAGGAAGGCGCGCTGCTCCAGGGCGACGGCACGACCACCGGCATCCAGAACCAGCTCCATGGCCTGGTCTCGCAGGGCAGCAGCGCCTCGACCGCGTTCGGAACCATGAGCGCGCTCGGCATCCAGGTGCAAAAAGACGGCTCGCTCAAGCTCGACGATGTGAAGTTCGCCGCCGCGGTCGCCAACCTGCCCGAGCTGACCAAGGCGCTCTCCGCCGCCGACGCGGGCTCGGAGAGCGGCAACGGCATCGGCAAGCGCTTCGCCGTCTGGACCGACAAGCTGCTCGCCAGCAACGGCTCGATCCCCGGGAAGACCACCGCCCTGCAGTCGCAGCTCACCTTGAACCAGAAGAGCCAGGACAAGTTCAACGACCGCCTGGTCGACGTGGAAAAGCGCCTGCGCGCCCAGTACACGACGCTCGACACGACGATGGCCAAGGCCAACGCGCTGGCCTCCTACATCAAGCAGCAGTTCTTCTTCAAGCCGTCCGGCAGCGGCGACTCCTGAGAGCCGGCGCCACCGTAAAGATTCGCGCCGCGGCGTCGATATACAAGGCTCAGACTAGCGGAGCCTTCCGATGTTCAGCCCCTCTCTCCAAGCCGGCATGCGTGCCCCCGCCGCGGCGATGTATCGCAACGTGAATGCGGTCACGGCCCTCGAAGGCGCCAGCCCGCACAAGCTCGTGAGCATGCTGTACCAGGCGGTCTCGGCCGAGATCGCCGCCGCCCGCGGCGCCCTGGCGCGCGGCGACGTCGCCGAGAAGGGCCGTGCCATCGGCCACGCCGTGCGCATCGTCGAGGAAGGCCTGATCGCTCCGCTCAACCTGCAGGCCGGCGGTGCCCTGGCGCAGAACCTGAACGACCTCTACCAGTACATCGTCTTTCGCCTGACGATGGGCAACCTCAAGTCGGACGACGCGGCGCTGGCCGACTGCGCCAGCCTGGCCCGCTCGCTCGGCGACAGCTGGGAAGCGATCGCCGGCGCGCCCGAGACGCTGCCGGGCGGCGACACGCGGGCCGCTGCATGAGCGCGCTGACACGGGACCTGCCGAAAGCGATCACCATGAACTCCATGCTGCTGAACTACTACGAAGCGATCGAGAAGGCGAGCCAGGACATGCTCGAGGCGGCGCGCGTCGGCAACTGGGACCACGTCGTCAAGCTCGAAGGCGCCTGCGCCGTGCTCATCGCCCAGCTCAAGAACAGCGCCGCGCAGCAGCCGCTGCCCGCCGACGAGGCCGGGCTCAAGTCGCGGATCATGCAGCGCATCCTGGTCAACGACGCCGAGATCCGCCAGCTCGCCGAGCCCTGGCTCGAAGACCTGGACGACATCCTCGCCGGCCGTCCGAAGACGCTGCACTGAGCTTCCCGGCCGCCGAACCGTCCTTCACCGCACCGCCACGAGGCTCACCATGCAAACACGTCCGGCCCCGATCGATGGCATGGATGACGACGGCGATCTCGACGAGTTCGGCGTGACCTCGCCGCGCGACATCCAGCTCATCCTCAAGCAGCTGCTCGACGGCTCGGTCCTGGTCACCCTGCATGGCGGCGACGGCAGCGGCAGCTTGACCACCGCCCTGTGGACGCTCGACAGCGCACGCGGCACGATCGGCTTCAACGCCGACGCGCACGACCCCGCCGTGGCCTCGCTGCTGCAAGCCGGCACGGTGACCGTGGTCGGCTACCTCGAGAGCGTCAAGGTGCAGTTCGAGGTCGAGCGGCTCACGCTCGTCACGGGCCAGAAGACGGGCGTGCTGAGCTGCGCCATGCCGCGCCTGCTCTTTCGCTTCCAGCGGCGCGACGCGTTCCGCGTCCGCCCGCTGGTGCGCGCCGCACCGGTGGCCCGTTTCGCCCACCCCGACATGCCGGAGGTCGACCTGGCGCTGCGCATCGTCGACATCAGCATCGGCGGCTGCGGCCTGTTCCTGCCCGCCGAGCTGCCGAGCATGGGCCCGGGCACCGTCGTTGCAGAGGTCCGCATCGAGCTCGACGCGGAGACGAGCCTCGACCTGACGCTGCGCCTGCAGCACAGCACCGTCGTGAGCCAGGGCGCCCGCGGCGTGCGCCTCGGCTTCGAGTTCCTGCGCCCGGGCGGCGAGGCGACGCGCGTTCTGCAGCGCTACATCGACCTGACGCAAAAGCGCGCCAAGCTGATGGCGCTCAACTGACCGCCATGAGCGCGCTCGCTGCCCGATCGCTGCGGTCTTCTACACCTGCATCGCCATGATGTCGGAGTAGGCCTGGACCAGGCGGTTGCGAACCTGCAGCGTGGCCTGAAAGCCGATCTGCGCCTTCTGCATCGCGACCATGGTCTGCTCGAGGCTCACGGTCGGGTTGTCGAGCTGCACTTCGCGCTGCAAGGAGGTGGCCTCGGTCTGTGACCTGCTCACCGCGTTCAGCGCCTCGCCGAGCGCCTGCGAGAAGCCGGTCGCCGGCGCGGCGCCCGCCCTGGCCAGCGGCTGGCCGGTCGGCGTCAGGCCGGCACGGGCGGCGGCCTGGGCGAAATCGAATGGCTTGAGGGTGACGTTCATGGCCGGGCCATCGTAGCCAGCGGGCCTCGGCGGCGGGGGCCGAAACTGGAGGACGTTTGTCGGGCTGTTCACGGCTTGGCGGCGGGGGCGGCTTCGAATAATCGCCTCCATGGACAACGCCGTCGCCCTCTCCTCGCCTCGCCCGATCCCGGTGACCGTCGGCTTCACCGAACGCGTCAAGCTCATGCCGGCGCGGGCCCGGGTCAGCTTCGGCGTCGGCATCGTCGCGCTGATCGCGATCGTCTTCGCGCTCACGCTCGGCGGCGGCCAGGGCGACTACAAGGTGCTCTACGCCAACCTGTCCGACAAGGACGGCGGCGCAGTCATCGCCCAGCTGGCGCAGCTGAACGTGCCCTACAAGGTGATGCCGGGCAGCGGCGCGATCATGGTGCCGGCGCTGCAGGTTCCCGACGTGCGCCTGAAGCTCGCCACCGCCGGACTGCCGAGGGGCTCGGTCTCCGGCTACGAGCTCATGGACAGCGCCCGCTTCGGCCAGACGCAGTTCCAGGAACGCCTCACCTTCCAGCGCGGCCTCGAAGGCGAGCTGACGCGATCGATCACCTCGATGGCCGCGGTGCAGAGCGCCCGCGTCCACCTCGCCCTGCCCAACCAGAACGGGTTTTTCCGCGAGCAGCAGAAAGCCAGCGCCTCGGTGCTCGTGACGCTGCACCCCGGCCGCACGCTCGACCGGGCCCAGCTCGCCGGCATCGTCCACCTCGTGTCGTCGAGCGTGCCCGAGCTCGACCCGAAGGCGGTGAGCGTGCTCGACCAGA
>CAXSEJ010000095.1:3984-9141 GCA_964236395.1 uncultured Rhizobacter sp. | reverse complement strand
CGAGAATCACGAACAACCACTGTCTTGCGTATAACTGTGCCGCTAATGTACACGAGCCTCCATTCCTTCGCTTCGCCGCATCATGACTGACACGTCCTGGAGAGACGACGGCGTGCGTGTCGTACCCGGCGACCGCCTCGACGCGAACACGGCGCAGACCCCCGGCATGGACCGCAAGGCGGCCATCAACTTCGCCCGCGTCGGCGCGCGGAAGCTGTGGGCCGGCACCGTGCACATCCATGCCGATGCCAAGACCGGCGCACATCACCATGGTCACCTCGAGAGCGTGATCTATGTCGTCAAGGGCCGGGCGCGCATGCGCTGGGGCAACGCGCTCGAGTTCACCGCCGAGGCCGGCCCGGGCGACTTCATCTACATCCCGCCCTATGTCCCGCACCAGGAGATCAACGCCAGCCGCGACGAGACGCTCGAGTGCGTGCTCTGCCGCAGCGACGGCGAGGCGGTGGCGGTCAACCTCGACATCGAGCCGGTCGAAAAGCCCGAGACCGTGCGCTGGATCGACCCGACCCATCCGCAATGAAGCTCTCCGTCCTCGACCAGTCGGTCTCGCTCGCCGGCAGCAGCGAAGACGCCGCCGTCCGCGACACCGTCTCGCTCGCCGAGCACTGCGAGCAGCTCGGCTACGCCCGCTTCTGGGTCAGCGAGCACCACGGCCTGCCGACGATCGTCGGCAGCGCGCCGGAGATCGTGATGGCGGCGATCGCGGCGCGCACGCACGCCATCCGCATCGGCAGCGCCGGCGTCATGCTGCCGCACTACAGCGCGCTCAAGGTCGCCGAGCAGTTCCGCGTGCTCGAGGCGCTGGCGCCGGGCCGCATCGACCTCGGCGTCGGCCGCGCACCTGGCGGCGACATGCGCACCGCGCGCGCCCTGAACCCGAACGCCGCGTCGGCGGCCGACCAATTTCCGGAGCAGGTGCGCGATCTGCGCGCGTGGACGAGCGGCGGCGCCGGTGGTGCAAGCCATGCGGGCATCACCGCCCATCCGCGCGGGCCGCACGCGCCCGAGATCTGGATCCTCGGCAGCTCCGACTACGGCGCCCAGCTCGCTGCCCACTTCGGCCTGCCTTACGCCTTCGCCTACTTCTTCACCGACGGGCAGGGCGCCGAGCAGGCGCTCGCGCTGTACCGGCGCCTCTACCGGCCGAGCGAGCGCCATCCGGAGCCGAACGCCACCCTCTGCATCTGGGCGCTGGCCGCCGAGACCGACGACGAAGCGACGCACCACGCGCTCTCCCGCGACCGCTGGCGCATCGACCGCGGCCGCGGCGTGCTCGGCCCTTTGCAGGCGCCAGCCGACATCGCTGTGCGCGGCTTCGATGCTGCCGAAGCGCAGAGCCTCGCCGCCATGCGCGCCCGCGCTTTCGTCGGCTCCGCCGCGACCGTGGCCGAGCGCATCGCCCGACTCGTAGCCGAGTTTTCGCTCGGCGAAGTCGTGATCAACACCTGGGCCCACGATCCGGCCGTGCGCCGGCGGTCCTACGCCCTGATCGCCGGCGAGTTCGGTCTCACACCGCCCGTCGGCCGTACGTGAGAAGGCGCCAGAGGTACTCCGCGGGGCCGTGACGGAAGCGGCTCAGCCACCAGGCGCTGAACGGCAGCTGGACGGCGAAAAAGAGCAGCAGTGCGAGCCCGGTTTCGAGCGTGGGGCCGGCGCGGCCCCACAAGCCGAGCCCCCAGCCGTAGAAGATGAAGCTCCCCAGCAGGGTCTGCATGAGGTAGTTCGTGAGCGGCATGCGACCGGCGACGGCGAATGGGCGCCACCAGCGGGTGATGTGCGGCCTCGCCAGCAGGCGCAGGACCGTGAGCACGTAGAAGGCGGTGAGCGCGGCCCGGCCGACGGTCTGCGGCAGAGCAATGCCACCGGGCACGACGCTGAAGACGGCCGATGCGATCACGACGGCGAGGGCCCGGCCCTGAGCGAGGCGGACCAGGTCCGGCCGGGCGACGAGCGTCGCGAGCCAACGCCGGCGCCCGGCGAGCACGCCGACCAGGATGCCGGTGGCCATCTGCACGTAGAAGGCGGCGTAGCTGAACAGGCCGAGCGGCGTGGTGTAGCTCCAGGCGAAGACCCGCGCCGTCTCGGCAACCGCCGCGGCGAACGAGCCGTGGCCGAAGGCAAGGTCGTTGCTGACCTCGAAGGCCGAGTAGTCGAAGGCGGCCAGCGTCTCCAGGTCGGCCGATATCCACCATGGCCGCAACGCTTCGCCAAGCGTCGGGTAGAGAAGGCAGGCCGCGACGAGAACCATGAGCGCGCGATCGTTCACGTGCCGCAGCGCGAGCAAGGCAAAGCCGAGCAGCGCGTAGACGAGGAGCACGTCGCCGGGCCAGATCAGCACCGCGTGCACGAGACCGATGGCGAGCAGGCCAGCGAGACGACGCGCGTAGATGCGCGGAGCCCGCCCCGGTCCGGCGCGCTCCAGGCGGGCGAGCTGCAAGGTGAAGCCGATGCCGAAGAGCAGGCCGAAGAGCAGATTGAACTTGCCCGCGAACAGCGCCTCGCGCAGGCCGGCGACGACGGCGTCGAGCCCGCTTTCGAGCGTGGCCGGACGGGCGAACACGGAGTGCGTGAAGCCCGGCATGTTCATAATGAAGATGCCGAGCAGCGCGGCGCCGCGGAGCACGTCGAGGGCAACGATGCGCTCCGCGTGAGGTACCGGCGTGCCGTTGCGGTCGGTGCGGGCGTCGTCGACCTGGCTCATGACCGGCGACAGTAGCGCAACAAGGCGCGCAACCCGATTTCCTCGCCTGCCGAAGGACCTGATCGCATGTTCGACACCGCCATCGCCGGCAGCCTGCCGAAGCCTGCCTGGCTCGCCGAGCCCGGCAAGCTGTGGCCCGAATGGCGGGCCACCGGCGCGGCGCCGGCGCGCGAACGCTTCGGATGACGACGCCAGCGCCCTGGGCGGCACCGGTGACCGCGCCCGAGGCGCTGGCCGCCGACATTCGCGCGACGGGCAACGCCGTCCTCGATCCTCCGGGTTTCGAACGATTCGTCGGCTCGACCTTCGCCGAGCTCGAGGCATTGCGGCCGTCGTGGAACGACCTGCCGCCCGACCCGCACCTGCGCGACGGCGGCCACTACCGGCGCCGGCGCCATGCCAGCTTCGTCGTCAGCCGCGGCGTGCAGCCCGCGCCGCCGCGCGCCCACTGGCAGCCGGTCGAGTACAACGCCTTGCACGGCGGCCTGGAGCGCTGGTTCGAGCCGGTCCACCCGCACGTGCTGGCGCTGCCGGCATGGAACCGCGTGCTGCTCGCCTTCGCGGCCATGGCGTCGGCGCTGCGCGGCGAGCAGCCGTGGTACGTGGAAGCGCACCAGTTCCGCATCGACACCACCGACGGCATCGGCCGACCCACGCCGGAAGGCGCGCACCGCGACGGCGTCGATTTCGTCGTCGTGGCCCTGGTCGGCCGCGAGGGCATCAAGGGCGGCGAGACGCGCGTGTTCGACGCCGACGGGCCGCGCGGCATGCGCTTCACCCTCCTCGAGCCCTGGACCACCCTGGTGCTCGATGACGCGCGCGTCATCCACGAGAGCACGCCCATCCAGCCGCTCGAAGGCTACGGCCACCGCGACACGCTGGTCCTGACCTACCGCGCCGGCGGCTTTCAGGGACCGGTGTAGGTCGCGGCCGTCGTCGGCCGTCGTCGGCAGTCGGCGGCGCTCAGCGGCGGCTATCGGCTCGCGTTCGGCCCGACCGCCGCGTGTGCGGCGATGGCGGCACGCACGGCGCTGGCCGTGGGAATCGGCTCGACGGCGCCGAAGCCTTCGGTCGAGAGCGCCGCAGCGACCGCGGCGTAGCGGCCGGCGGCCTCGATGTCGTCGCCGACGAGCAGGCGGGCAACGAAGGCGCCGCCGAAGGTGTCGCCGGCACCGGTCGCATCGACCGGGCGGCACGGGTGCGGCGCGATGTGCACGCGCCGCGTTGCATCGGCGACCCAGGCGCCGTGCGCGCCGACCTTCAGAGCGACGATGCCGGCGCCGAGCGCCAGGCAATGGTCGACGAGTGCCTCGGGCTCGGTGAGGCCGGTGAGCATGGCGAGGTCGTCGTGGCTCGGCAGGCAGATGTCGCAGGCGCGGATCGCCTCGGTCATGACCTCTCGCGCCTGCTCGACGGGCCAGAGCCGGGTGCGCAGATTGGTGTCGAAGGAGACACGTACGCCGGCTCGCCGCGCGATGTCGATGGCGGCGAAGCAGGTCTCGCGCGCCGAATCGGAGAGCGCCAGCGAGATGCCCGACAGGTGCAGCACCCGTGCCGCCTCGATCGCCGCGCGCGGCAGCCGCGAAGGCGTCATGCGGCTGGCCGCCGAACCGCGACGGAAGAAGCTGAAATGGTGCCCGGCTTCATCGTGGGTCACGAAGTAAATGGCCGTGAACGCCTCGACGTCGGTCGGAACGGCAGCCTGGTCGACGCCTTCTGCGCGCCACAGCGCCCGCAGCAGGGCGCCGTACGGATCGTCGCCGACGGCACTGATGAGACCGGCGCGTGCCCCCTGGCGCGCAGCGGCGATGGCGAAGTTGGAGGTGTCGCCGCCGAAGCCCTGGCGGTAGACGCGGCCGCCCTCGGCGCCGGTCTGGTTGAACTCGACCATCGGCTCGCCGAGGGCGAGCACGTCGATCGGGTTCAATGACGAAGGGGCTGCCCGGTCGAGCAGCCCCTCACGTCGATGAGCGTCGGTCAGGCGGCGCGGGCGAGCGCCGGCGCCGACTGCTGGATGCCGGCGATGGCCCACTCGCGGCTGCCGTCGGCCGGCTTGACGAGGTGCCAGATCTCGTCGAACGGCTGGGCCACGCCGTCGATCTCTTCGCGGATCAGGCCGTGGAAGCGCACGCTGACGATCTGCCGATCGCTCTCGCTGGAGACGTCGAGCACCTGCGCGTCGACGCGGACGACGTCGGTGCGCTGGACCGCGTTGCCGCGGTCCTGCAGATCGAGCTTGACCGAGGCGAACATCTCCGGCGTGGTGAACGTGCGGAGGTCGTTCAGGTCGCCGCTGTCGTTGGCCGCCTGCATGCGGATGAAGATCATCTTGGCGATGCGCTCGAAGGCGTCGGTGTCGAAGCCGGCGGGCAGCGAGGCGGCGGCCGCGAGGGGTGCGCTTGCGGCCACCGCAGCTGCGGGTGGCACTTCTGCCG
>CAXSEJ010000095.1:0-3974 GCA_964236395.1 uncultured Rhizobacter sp. | reverse complement strand
CTGCGCCGGACGCTCCTCGGGAAACGACACCGGCGTCTTCGGCACGGGCGCACCGGCGCCGGCGAGCTGCATGCCGCCGCTCGGTGCCGCGTTCGACGGCATGAAGCGCCGCATGAGGAAGCGGATCAGCGCGAAGGCAGCGACTGCGAGCAGCACCATCATGATGATGTTGCCGAACTCCGCGCCCATGCCGAAGTGGCTCATCAGCGCAGCGATGCCGAGACCGGCGGCGAGGCCGGCGATCGGGCCCATCCACGAGCGCTTGCCGGCGACCGCGGCCGGCGCGGCAGCGGCTGCGGGCGTGGCGGCGTTCGTCGTCGGCGCAGCGGCCGGGCGCGCCGGCAGGGCGTCGGGCGTGGCGCGCGGCGGCATGCTGCGCTGCATGCCCGCTGCGCCGCCACCGCCGATGCGGCGGGCCTCGGCGAGGCTCGGCAACGTCGACGCTGCCACGACGGAAAGGGCGAGGGCCAGGACCAATGACTTCATGTGTGTCTCCATCTCGGGGCACGCCGCGCGACCCCTTCGCGCGGCATCATACGAGGACCGAATGACCCCTCGGAGATGCGGCCAGGCGCGCCTTCGACAAGGGCTCGCATGGGCGGCGCCGCTGACCCGCAGAGCGGCTTGATAGAGAGACTCTCGCCCTGCCATGGAGCTGTCGGACGGGCCCACTGCGCCCGTTCATTCGGTCAGCGTTTGGGACCAGCCGGCCGCAGGCCCGTGGGGGCGCCACGACGATCGTCGCGGCGCGGTCCCGACGGCGCCGCGCCGCGCGGACCGAACGAGCCGCCCGGACGCGCGCCGCCCTGGCTGGCGCGGCCGGCGTTGCCGCCGCCGTGATGCGGGCCGTCGCGACGCGGCGGCCGGGCACCGCCGCGGTTCGCGCCTTCGCCGATCACCATGCGGCCGAGCACGATGGGCTCGGGGCGCTCGTGCGACGGCGGCTCGAAGCCGGGAACGGCTTCCTTCGCAATCTCGTTCCTGGTCAGCCGCTCGATGTCGCGGAGGAACCCGTTCTCGTCCACGCAGACGAGCGAGATCGCCTCGCCCTTGGTGCCGGCGCGGCCGGTGCGGCCGATGCGGTGCACGTAGTCTTCCGGCACGTTCGGCAGCTCGAAGTTGACGACGTGCGGCAGCTGGTCGATGTCGATGCCGCGGGCCGCGATGTCGGTCGCCACGAGCACCTGCAGGTCACCCTTCTTGAAGTCGGCGAGCGCCTTGGTTCGCGCCGTCTGGCTCTTGTTGCCGTGGATGGCCATGGCGCTGATGTCGTGCTTGAGCAGGTGCTCGACCAGGCGGTTGGCGCCGTGCTTCATGCGCGTGAAGACGAGCACCTGGTGCCAGTCGTTGCTCTTGATGAGATGGACGAGCAGGTCCTTCTTCATCTCCCGGCCGACCGGGTGCACCTTCTGGGCGATGAGCTCGGCCGTCTGGTTGCGGCGCGCCACTTCGATCAGCACCGGCGCGTTCAGCAGCCGGTCGGCGAGGGCCTTGATCTCGTCGCTGAAGGTGGCCGAGAAGAGCAGGCTCTGCTTCTTCTGCGGCAGCACCGCGAGCACCTTCTTGATGTCGTGGATGAAGCCCATGTCGAGCATGCGGTCGGCTTCGTCGAGCACGAAGATCTCGACGTGCGAGAGGTCGAGCGTGCGCTGGCCGTGGTGGTCGAGCAGGCGCCCCGGCGTGGCGACGAGGATGTCGACACCGCGGCGCAGCTTGTCGACCTGCGGCTGCATGCCGACGCCGCCGAACATCACCATGCTCGTCAGCTTCGCGTGCTTGCCGTAGGTGCGAACGCTTTCTTCAACCTGCGCCGCGAGCTCGCGGGTCGGTGTCAGGATGAGGCAGCGGATCGGCAGCTTGCCGCGCTGGTCGCGCACGGCGGGCGAGGCCATGAGCCGGTGCAGCATCGGCAGGACGAAGCCGGCGGTCTTGCCGGTGCCGGTCTGGGC
The DNA here is from genome assembly GCA_964236395.1 of uncultured Rhizobacter sp. Lineage (GTDB taxonomy): Bacteria > Pseudomonadota > Gammaproteobacteria > Burkholderiales > Burkholderiaceae_C > Schlegelella_A. The sequence continues at coordinate 2,025 of CAXSEJ010000095.1, read as the reverse complement.
GCCGCCCATGACGTCGCCGCCGGAGAGAACGGCAGGAATGGCTTGCGCCTGGATCGGGGTGGGGGTGGTGTAGCCGTGCTCGTGAACGGCACGCAGCAAGGGCTCGGCAAGGCCGAGAGTATCGAAAGACATGAGGAGCTTCATAGAGACCGGCCCGACGCGCCCAGTGGAGGGCGCCAGTCACAGGCAGGTCGTTTGGTCTTGCGCTTGGGAGGCGCAGCGTCGGAGATGACGGCAGCGAAGAAGACTGGGTTCAACGCCGCATCTGCCGATTGTAGAGGCCCGCAGACATTCAGGCGTGTGAGCAAGTGCGCCTTGCGCCTTCGGTCACGGTCGCGGGCCGAGCGGCGACAATACGCGACAGGCCCCGGGTTCTCCGGCGCGCCTCGACCCTCTCTCAAGGCAATTCATGGCTCAGTACGTCTTCACGATGAACCGCGTGGGCAAGATCGTTCCGCCCAAGCGCCAGATCCTCAAGAACATTTCCTTGTCCTTCTTCCCGGGGGCCAAGATCGGCGTGCTCGGCCTGAATGGCTCGGGCAAGTCGACGCTGCTCAAGATCATGGCCGGCATCGACCACGACATCGAAGGCGAGGCCACGCCGATGCCGGGGCTGAAGATCGGCTACCTGCCGCAGGAGCCGGTGATGGACCCGGACCAGACCGTGCGCCAGGCGGTCGAGGAAGGCATCGGCGGCGCGCTCGCGGCCAAGAAGCGCCTCGACGAGGTCTATGCCGAGTACGGCGAGCCCGACGCCGACTTCGACAAGCTCGCCGCCGAGCAGGCCGAGCTCGAGGCGACCATCGCCGCCGCCGGCAGCGAGAACACCGACATGCAGCTCGAGATCGCCGCCGACGCGCTGCGCCTGGCGCCCTGGGACGCCGTCGTCGGCAAGCTCTCGGGCGGCGAGAAGCGCCGCGTCGCGCTCTGCCGCATGCTGCTCAGCAAGCCCGACATGCTGCTCCTCGACGAGCCCACCAACCACCTCGACGCCGAGTCGGTCGACTGGCTCGAGCAGTTCCTGGCTCGCTATCCCGGCACCGTCGTCGCCATCACCCACGACCGCTACTTCCTCGACAACGCGGCCGAGTGGATCCTCGAGCTCGACCGCGGCTCGGGCATCCCGTACAAGGGCAACTACTCGACCTGGCTGGAGCAGAAGGAAGCGCGCCTCGAGCAGGAGCAGAAGACCGAGGATGCGCGCACCAAGGCGATGAAGAAGGAGCTCGAGTGGGTGCGCCAGAACCCGAAAGGGCGGCAGGCCAAGAGCAAGGCGCGCATGGCCCGGTTCGAGGAACTCTCGGACGTCGAGTACCAGAAGCGCAACGAGACCAACGAGATCTTCATCCCGGTGGCCGAGCGCCTCGGCCACGAGGTGATCGAGTTCACGGGGGTCAGCAAGAGCTTCGGCGACCGGCTGCTGATGGACGACCTGAGCTTCAAGATCCCGGCCGGGGCGATCGTGGGCATCATCGGGCCGAACGGCGCCGGCAAGTCGACGCTGTTTCGAATGGTCGCGGGCAAGGAGAAGCCCGACAGCGGCACGGTGAAGATCGGCTCGACCGCGCGCATGGCCTTCGTGGAGCAGAGCCGCGAGACGCTCGAAGACGACAAGACCGTCTGGCAGGACGTCTCCGGCGGCCTCGACAACCTCATCGTCGGCAAGTTCTCGATGCCGAGCCGCGCCTACCTGGGCAAGTTCAACTTCAAGGGCAACGACCAGCAGAAGCTCGTCGGCAACCTGTCCGGTGGCGAACGCGGCCGGCTGCACCTTGCCAAGACACTGATCGCCGGCGGCAACGTGCTGATGCTCGACGAGCCGTCGAACGACCTCGACGTCGAGACGCTGCGCGCCCTGGAAGACGCGCTGCTCGAATTCGCCGGCACCATCATGGTCATCAGCCACGACCGCTGGTTCCTCGACCGCATCGCCACGCACATCCTGGCGGCCGAAGGCGACTCCAAGTGGTTCTTCTTCGACGGCAACTACCAGGAGTACGAGGCCGACAAGAAGAAGCGCCTCGG
>CAXSEJ010000094.1:0-9201 GCA_964236395.1 uncultured Rhizobacter sp. | reverse complement strand
CCGAGTGGCACCGCATCGTCTTCTTCGACAAGCTGGCCGAGATCGCCGGCGAGTACCTGAAGAAGGGGCGCTCGGTCTACGTCGAGGGCCGCCTGCAGACCCGCAAGTGGACCGACAAGGACGGCGCCGAGAAGTACACCACCGAGATCGTGGCGAGCGAGATGCAGATGCTCGGCAGCCGCGAGGGCATGGGCGCTGGGGCCGGTGACGACGGCGGCGGTGGCGGTGGCGGCTACGAGCGTTCGGCGCCGGCTGCGCGGCCTGCGTCGGCTGCGGCGAACCGTCCGGCCGCGAAATCGCCGTCGGGCTTCAGCGACATGGACGACGACATCCCGTTCTAGCCTTGTCGTTGATGTCCCGATGGCGGCTCGACCGGCGCGCGACGGGGCGTTCGCAGGGCCGCGGCCCTCATGGGCGGCGGGCGAAGTGGTGGTCGGCGACCCAGTCGGCGACCTGCGTGCCAAGGCGCACGCCGGCCACGGTGGAATAGCGGAAGTGCATGCCGCCGTGGATCCGTGCCGCCTCGCTCTCCCGGTTCAGCGCATCGGTGGCTTCGTACGTGCGCGTCGTGTGCGTGGCGTTGCTGTCGAAGTCGAAGACGACGTGGCTCGTGCCGTGATAGCGCCGCAGCGTCTCGCCGAGCGCACCGAAGGTGCACGAGTGCGCCGCCGGGTATTCCGGATGGTTGGGCGTGGCCACGACCGGCGTCCACGCCGGGTCGGCGGCGGTGTCGACGTTGCCGTCGGCATCGGCGAGGGGAATCGCGCTCAGCGGGCGCCACGCGTCGTGGAAGTACTTGGCCTCGAAGCAGGCGGTGATCGCGTCGCCGTGCGCGACGTACAGCCAGGCCATCAGACGCGCCGCATCGACGACGTTGGAGGTGCTGGCGGCGAAGCGGCCGAGATTGCGCGTGACGAAGAGCGCGGGCACCTCGCTGTGGAACAGCGCGGACTCGAGCTGCGCGGGCGTGCGTGCGGCGCTGCCCACGCCGCCGCCGGCCTTGCTCTCGTTGAACGACGCGGTGTACTCGGCGCTGCTGAGCGGCGGCGGCGGCGCCGGCCGGAACTGGTCGACACGGGTCAGCGAGAACGGCTTGATCGACGGCACGTAGCGGTTGAATGGCGTGGCGTTGGCGCTGCGGAACCTGCCGGGCGCGCTGCTCGACACGTACGGCGCCAGGGCGACGGCCCGGCCGTCGTTGGCGCGCAAAGCGACCACGGCGGCGGCGACCTCGGTGCCGAGCGCCACGCCCATGGCCTTGGCCGGCCCCTCGGCGATGGCGGCGAGCGCGCTGTCGTAAGCGGCCTGGTATTGCGCGCCTCGATTCGGATAAAGCGCGCGCAGCGCGCCGTAGGCGGCGGCGCTCGCTGCCGCGTCGAGGGAGGCGCCGCTGGCCGGCGAGGCCGGCGTCACGGCGAACGGCATGAAGCGACCGTCGATCGCGCTCACGGCGTCGTAGATGGCCACGTGCACGGTCGCCAGATCGACGTGGTACGACGGTCGTTGCTCTTCGGGCGTGACGCTGACCGTCGCCGCGGCGTTAACCGTGCGGTTGGCCACGTCGTTCCAGTACGAGACGGTGTTGGGCGAGCTCGCCACGACACGGACGACACGGTCGTCGTCGGCGTCGTGGCCGCCGCAGGCGGCGAGGCCGCCGGTGAACGCCAGCGCGACCGACACCGCCGACTTGGCCAGCGCCGTGCCGAAGCGAGTAAAAAAACGAGGGTGCATTGCCTGCTCCAGGTGCATGGTTATCGAGGGATCGCCGGGCCTGAAGGCTAGTCAGCGTGACGGCGGCGCGGAAGGCGCAAGCTTGCAGAATGGGGCCGCAATGACGCATAGCTTTCGACCCTTCGACTGGGACGACCTCAAGCACCTGCTCGGTGTCGCGCACCACGGGAGCACGCTTGCTGCCGGGCGCGCGATGGGTGTCGACCAGTCGACCGTGCAGCGCCGGATCGGCGAGCTCGAGCGGCGCCTCGGCCGCCCTCTCGTGCAACGCCATCCGACGGGCTATCGGCTCACCGAGTTCGGGGCCCAGATGGTCCCGTACGCCGAGCGCGTCGAGGAGGCCGTGCGCGCGTTCGAGCGCCGGCTCGACGGGGCCGAACTCGAGGCCGGCGGCGTCATCCGCATGACCTGCCCGGAGCCGATCGTGCATCGGCTGCAAGCGTCGGGGCTGTTCGACCGCTTCCACGAGGCGCACCCGCAGTTCCGCCTGCAGATCGTCACCAGCGATCGCTTCCTCGACCTGCACAAGGGCGAGGCCGACGTCGCCCTGCGCTCCGGCGATACCGACGACGACGAACTGGTCGGCCGCAAGATCGCCGACTCGATCTGGGCCGTCTACGCCAGCACCGGCTACATCGAGCGGCACGGTCAGCCCGCCGCCATCGACGACCTTCGCCGGCACGCTCTGGTCGGCTTCGACGAGAGCATGCGCAAGCACCGCGTCGCTGCCTGGCTGGAACGCGTCGCACCGAAGCATCCGCCGGTCGCGCGCAACGACAGCGTGCTCGGCCTGCTCTACTCCGTGAGGGCCGGCCTCGGCGTCGGCCCGCTGCCGGCGCCGGTCGGCGATGCCGACACGAACCTCGTGCGCGTGCTCGGCCCGGTGCCGGAGCTGTGCCGGATCTGGCGCCTGCTCACGACGACGGAGCTGCGCAGGACGCCGCGCGTCGCCGCGTTCTTCGACTTCGTCGTCGGCGAGATCGAGACTTTGCGACCGATCCTGACGGGCTGACCTGCCGCCCTAGCGTGCGCTTCGGTAACGGCTGACCTCGTACGCGGCCACCCGGCTGGCGCGATGGCTCCAGGCGCCGCGCAGGAAAGACAGGATCGCGGCGACGTCGGCGTCCGAAAGCACGGTGGCGAACGGCGGCATGCCGAACGGCCGCGGGTTGCCCGGCGTGGTCGGCGCGAAGCCACCGTTCAGGATCACGTGCACCAGGTTCACCGGCGTGTCGAGCGTGACCGCACGGTTGCCGGCCAGGGCGGGATAGGCGTTCGCGACGCCCTCGCCGTGGCGGCCGTGGCAACCGGCGCAGTGCAGCTCGTAGAGCCTGGCGCCGGCCTCGTTGCTCTCGCCGGTGCCCGCCGGTGGCTTGTCGGCGGGCCGTGCCGCGGGCCCCGGCAGGGACTGCAGGTACGTGGTCATCGCCGTCAGGTCGGCGTCGCTCAGGTGGCGCGTCGAGTTGGCGACGACCTCGACCATCGGCCCCTGCACCACCGCATGGGGCGCCACGCCGGTCCGGAGCAGCGCGACGACGTCGGCGGCGGGCCAGCCGGCCACGCCTGCCTCGGACGGGTCGTGGAGCGACGGTGCGTACCAGTTCTGGACCGGGATCAGCCCGCCGGCGAGATCGAGCGGGCCGGCGGTGGCGCCCAAGGCGTTGCGGCGCGAATGGCAGGCATTGCAGTGACCGAGCGTCTCGACGAGGTAGGCGCCGCGATTCCATGGCGGCGAGTGCCTGGCATCGACCTCGAACCGCGCCGGCCGGAAGAACAGTGCCCGCCAGACCGCGAGCGCCGCTGGCTGGTCGAAGGGGAAGCGCAGGGCGTGCGGCGTGTCGGCGCGCACCACCGCAGGCAGCGTGCGCAGCCAGGCGAACATCGCGTCGGCGTCGGCGCGCGCCAGGCGGGTGTAGTTCGGGTAGGGGAAGGCCGGATACAGCAGCCGGCCGTCGCGCGAGCGGCCATGGTGCAAGGCGCGCCAGAAGTCGTCGGCGCTCCAGGCGCCGAGGCCGGTGGCGGCGTCGGGCGTGAGGTTGGAGGCGTAGACGATGCCGAACGGCGTCTCGATGCCGCGCCCACCGGCAAAGGCCAGGCCGCCGCGCTCGCTGTGGCAACCCTGGCAGCTGCCGGCGCGCACGAGGTAGGCGCCACGCGCGATCTGCCCGACCTGCCCGGCCTGGTCGGCCGAGGACGGTGCCGCCGGCGAGGCAGCCGCGGCGCCTGCGGCGGAGTCGGCGGCGCTCGGGTCGCCGTCGCGCACGCCGAACCAGGCGACCGCACCGGCGAGCAGCACTGCGGCCGCGACCAGCGCGGCACCGACGCGAACGGTGCGGCGCCCGACGCTCATCTCGGCGGCGCCACCGCGGCGACGCCGCAGGCGATCGGCAACGGCGTCGAGTCGGCCCGGGCGGCCGACGGCACCGGCACCGGCTGGGCAGCGAGCCAGGCCGAGACGGCGGCGATCTCGTCCGGGCGCAGCAAGGTCGCCACCCGTGCCATGCAGTCCGGCGCGTCGGCGATGCGCTTGCCGTTGCGCCACGCGCCGAGCTGGGCGTTCACGTAGTCGCGCGGCAGTCCGAGCAGGCCGGCGATCGACGGCGCCCGGCCGGTCATCGCCGCACCGTGGCACGCCGCACAAGCGGGCAGGCCGCGGCCCGGGTCGCCGCGCCGGACCAGCGCTTCGCCGACCTGCAGCACGGCGGCCGGCTCGGCCGGCGGCGCCGGCGCGGCGTAGGGCAGGGCCAGCGAAGCGAAGTGCTCGGCGATCTCGCCCAGGTAAGCATCGTCGAGCGGCGCCAGCAGGCCGGCCATGAGGCCATAGTGGCGGCGACCGTCGCGAAAGGCGCGCAGCTGGTTGAAGAGGTAGCCGGCCGGCTTGCCGGCGATGCGCGGGTAGTAGCCGTCGGCGGCGGCGCGGCCCTGAACGCCATGGCAGCCGGTGCAGGCCAGGACCCGTTGGCCGATGCTGTCCTCGAACGGTGCCGCCGATGCCGCCGCCGCCGCACCCAGCAGCAGCGCCGTCGCGAGGCGGCTCAGCCAGCTCATCGTCGTGGCGACAGGGGGCCCTTCATGCTTCGTCCGTCGCTTGCGGCGTGCCGACCAGGGCGGCGAACGCCGGCCCCCTTTCCTGGGCCAGGCCGGCGGCGACACCGGCCCGGTCCGCGGCCGACCGGTTCTGGCTCACCTTCCACTTGCCGACGAGCGACGTCACCTCGATCTCGATGCCGACGATGGCCTTCAGCATCGTCTCGACAAAGTCGGCCGGCGCGTCGTCCATGGCCCAGGGCGTGCGCCGTGGTGCTTCGTGACGGTCGGTGAGGCGGCCGACGAATTCGCGCAGCCACGCGGCGTCGTCGATGGCGCGCAGCCGCCCGCTCGCCTGCACCACGATGTAGTTCCATGTCGGCACCACCTTGCCGTGCTCGGCCTTGCTCGGGTACCACGCAGGCGAGACATAGGCCTGCGGTCCCTGGAACACGACCAGGCTGTCGACGTCGGTGCGGCTGCGGTGCCAGAGCGGGTTGGCGCGCGCCACATGGGCGCGGAGCACGCCGGGCGAGCCATCGTCGGGACCGGCATCGAGCACGAAAGGCACGCCGTCGGCGACCAGTTCACCGTCGCCGGTTTGGCTGGCGAGCAGGCCGAATGGATGGGCGGCGACGAGCGCGCGCAGAACCTCGGGGCGCGTTTCGGCGAAGTGGGCGGGAAGGTACATGGCGGCGCCGATTGTGGCGCGGGCCGTGTCGGCCCCGGGCCGCCCCGCGCGGTCAGGGCCGGGGCGGACGCCTCACGTTGATCGAGGTGCCGGTGCGAACCGCTTCGCGGGTGGCGGTGTCGTTGTCGCCGCTGCCTTGCACGCCCGAGTCGATGAAGCTGCTGGAGCGCGTGCCGCGCAGGAGCGGCGAGGCCTGCAGCGCCTGCGTGGCCGGCGTGGCCGACCCGGGCACGGCTCCGACCGCGTCGAAACGCTGCTGGATGCCGCCGCTGCGGAACTCGCGGCAGTTGGCGGTGTCGGGGATCATCACCAGGAAGCCGCCGGGAAAGCGCGTCCGCATCGCTTCCGAAATCGGCCGCGACAGGTCGATCGGCGCCACCGCGGTCTGCAGCGACAGGCGGTTCTGCGCGTCGTACACGGAGTAGCAGTTCGCTTCGGCGAGGGCAGGGACGGCGAGGGCCGCGAGCAGGGTCAGGCAGGGAGTGGTGCGCATGGACGAAGCGCCGGTCGGCGGCAGGGTGGAGCCAACGCGAAACATAGCGCGAGCGGGCCGTCTTGTCATGCACCGCCCGGCGGCTGGGTCGCGCCGCCGGGCGCATTGCCGGGCGCATTGCCGGGCGCCTTGCCGGCCATGTTGCCGGAGCCGGCGATGACGGCACCGCCCAGGCAGACCTCGCCGTCGTAGAGCACGACCGACTGCCCGGGCGTCACCGCCCATTGCGGTGCGTCGAACACCATCTCGACCGCGTCGCCGTCGGCCCGTTCCAGGGTGCAGGCTGCGTCGGCCTGCCGGTAGCGCGTCTTGGCGGCGTGCCGAACCGTCGCGGCCGGCCGGCCGGCGATCCAGCTCGCGTCGACGGCGTGCAGGCGATGCGCCAGCAGCCAGGGATGGTCGTGGCCCTGGACCACCGAGAGCACATTGCGCTCGGCGTCCTTGCCGGCCACGAACCAGGGCGCGTGGTCGCTGCCGCCGCGCGCCGCGCCGCGTGCCTTGATGCCGCCCAGGCCGATGCCCCTGCGCTGCCCGAGCGTGTAGAACGACAGGCCGACGTGCTCGCCGATCGTGCGGCCGCGGTCGTCCTCGATCGGCCCGGGCTCGGGCGAGAGGTAGCGCGACAAAAACTCGCGGAACGGGCGCTCGCCGATGAAGCAGATGCCGGTCGAGTCCTTCTTGGCCGCGTTCGGCAGGCCGATCTCGGCGGCGATGCGGCGCACCTCGGTCTTCTTCAGCTCGCCGATCGGGAACAGCGTGCGGGCGAGCTGGGCCTGGTCGAGCCGGTGCAGGAAGTAGCTCTGGTCCTTGCTCGCGTCGAGCCCCTTCAAGAGCTCGAAGCTGCCGTCGGCGGCCTGCCGGACCCGCGCGTAGTGGCCGGTGGCGATGCGCTCGGCACCGAGCCGGACGGCGTGGTCGAGGAAGGCCCTGAACTTGATCTCGGCGTTGCAGAGCACGTCGGGGTTCGGCGTCCGGCCGGCTCGGTGCTCGCGCAGGAACTCGGCGAACACGCGCTCCTTGTACTCGGCGGCGAAGTTGACGTGCTCGATCTCGATGCCCAGCACGTCGGCCACGCTTGCCGCGTCGATGAAGTCCTGGCGCGAGGAGCAGAACTCGTCGTCGTCGTCGTCCTCCCAGTTCTTCATGAAGATGCCGACCACCTCGTGGCCGGCCCGCGCGAGCAGCCACGCCGTCACGGCGGAGTCGACGCCGCCGGAGAGGCCGACGACGATGCGCTGGCGGGCGCTCGTCATGGCGCTCTTCATGGCGCTCGTCATGGCGCCCGGCCGGCGTGGACCGAGGCGTCGGTGACGACGAGGTCGAGCGGCGCGCGCTTGCCGGCCGCGTGGTCCTCGATGCAGCGCAGCACGAGCGGGCTGCGGTGGCGCGGCGCCGAGGCGCGCAGCTCCTCGAGCGTCTGCCACAGCGTGCCGACGATGCCGTGGTCGAGCGCACGGGTTCGGTCGGGCGCGCCGACCGTGCCGGCGTAGGCGAAGCGCAGATAGGTGATGTCTTCGCCTTGCTGCGGGCGCTCGAAGCGGTTGAGGTACACGCCGACCAGGTGCTCCGGCACGAACACGCGCGACGTTTCCTCGAGCGCCTCGCGCACCACCGCCTGCTCCGGCGACTCGCCCGGATCGAGGTGCCCGGCCGGGTTGTTGAGGCGCAGGCCGTCGGCCGTTTCTTCCTCGACCAGCAGGTATTCCACGAGCGTGCTGCCGGCACGTGGCCTGCCGGCCACGGCGGCCACGGTCACGCTCGGCTTCCAGCGCAATGGCATGCGGCGATGCTAGTCTTGCCGCCCAAAGACCCAGAAAACCGCCGAGGAGACGAGACCATGCTGATCGGGGTGCCGCGCGAGACGGCCGCGGCGGAAACACGCGTCGCGGTGACGCCGGAGACGGCGAAGAAGCTGAAGGCGCAGGGCCACGAGATCCGCGTCGAGAGCGGCGCCGGCCTCGCCGCCAGCATGACCGACGAGGCCTACGTGGCGGCCGGTGCCGGCATCGTCGACCGTGCCACGGCGCTCGGCAGCGAGCTGGTGCTGAAGGTGCGCTCGCCCGATGCCGCCGAGCTGGCGCTGATGCAGCGCGGCGCCAACCTCGTCGGCATGCTCAACCCGTTCGACCGCGCCGGCCTGGAGGCGCTCGCCGCCGCCGGCCTGACGAGCTTCGCCCTCGAGGCCGCGCCGCGGACCACGCGGGCGCAGAGCATGGACGTGCTGTCGAGCCAGGCCAACATCGCCGGCTACAAGGCGGTGATGATCGCCGCCGACAAGTACCAGCGCTTCTTCCCGATGCTGATGACGGCCGCCGGCACGGTGAAGGCGGCGCGCGTCGTGGTCCTCGGCGTCGGCGTCGCCGGCCTGCAGGCGATCGCCACCGCCAAGCGCCTCGGCGCGGTGATCGAGGCCAGCGACGTGCGGCCCAGCGTCAAGGAGCAGGTCGAGTCGCTCGGCGCCAGGTTCATCGAGGTGCCGTACGAGACTGCTGAAGAGAAAGAAGCGGCCGAGGGCACCGGCGGCTACGCCAGACCAATGCCGCCGGGCTGGCTGGCGCGCCAGCAGGTCGAGGTCGCCAAGCGCGTTGCCGCGGCCGACGTGGTGATCAGCACGGCGCTCATTCCCGGCCGTGCCGCGCCGGTGCTCGTCACCGAAGACATGGTGAAGAGCATGAAGGCCGGCTCGGTGATCGTCGACCTGGCGGCCGGCCGGGGCGCCGATGGCGTGGGCGGCAACTGCCCGCTGAGCGAGGCCGACCGCACGGTCGTCAAGCATGGCGTGACGCTCATCGGCGAGACCAACCTCGCCTCGCGCGTCGGTGCCGACGCGTCGGCGCTCTACGCCCGCAACGTGCTCGATTTCCTGAAGCTGGTCCTGGCGAAGGAGGGCGGCTTCAGCGTGCCGATGGACGACGACATCGTCGCTGCGTGCCTCGTGACTCAAGCTGGACAGGTGACAAGGAAGTAGCCATGGACATCGTTTCGCACACCGTCGTCAACCTCATCATCTTCGTGCTCGCCATCTACGTCGGCTACCACGTCGTCTGGACCGTCACGCCGGCGCTGCACACGCCGCTCATGGCGGTGACCAACGCCATCTCGGCGATCGTCATCGTCGGCGCCATGCTGGCCGCGGCGCTCACCGAGACGACGCTCGGCAAGACCATGGGCGTGCTCGCCGTCGCGCTGGCGGCGGTGAACGTCTTCGGCGGCTTCCTGGTCACGCGGCGAATGCTCGAGATGTTCAGGAAGAAGGAGA
>CAXSEJ010000093.1:0-9203 GCA_964236395.1 uncultured Rhizobacter sp. | reverse complement strand
GCGCCGCGTTCTGGATCTTCAGCACCTCGACGCTGCGCAGGTCTTCGTAGTGCTTCAGCGCCGCGGCGAGGTCGCTCGGGTGCTGGGCGATGGAGCGGGCCAGCTCGATCGCGTCTTCGAGCGCGAGCTTGGTGCCGGAGCCGATCGAGAAGTGCGCGGAGTGCGCCGCGTCGCCCATGAGGACGACCGGCGTGTTCGCGTTCCAGTGCACCCAGCGCTCGCAGACGACGCGCGGAAAGCGGAGCCACTGCGTGGAGCCACGCAGGTGCAAGGAGTTGGAGATCAGCGGGTGAGCGTCGAGGCAGGTCGCGAAGAGCTTCTCGCAGAAGGCGATCGACTCTTCCTTTGCCATCGTGTCGAGGCCGGCGCGCCGCCACACCTCTTCCGGCGTCTCGACGATGAAGGTGGAGTGCGTGTCGTCGAAACGGTAGGCGTGGGCCTGGAACCAGCCGTGCTCCGTCTGCTGGAAGTCGAAGGTGAAGGCGTCGAACAGCCTGGTGGTGCCGAGCCAGACGAAGCGGCAGCGGCGCAGATCGATGTCCGGCCTGTAGGTGGTGGCGTACTGCGCGCGGATGCGGCTGTTCAGCCCGTCGCAGGCGATGACGAGGTCGGCATCGGGGTAGTCGTCGGCGCCGCGGGCATCGGTCTCGAAGACGAGCTCGACGCCCACTTCCTCGCACCTCGCCTGCAGGATGTTGAGCAGGCGCTTTCGGCCGATGCCGCAGAACCCGTGGCCGCCCGAGACGGTCTTCGCGCCGCGGATGTTGACCTCGATGTCGTCCCAGTGGTTGAAGGCGTCGAGGATCTTCGCCGCGCTTTCAGCGTCGGCCGCCTGCAGGTTGCCGAGCGTCTGGTCGGAGAAGACGACGCCCCAGCCGAAGGTGTCGTAGGGCTTGTTGCGCTCGACGACGACGACCTCGTGCAGCGGCTCCTGCCGCTTCATCAGCAGCGCGAAGTAGAGCCCGGACGGACCGCCGCCGATGCAGACGATTTTCATGACGCGCGCTACTCAGGAAGGAGCGCCCACTTGCCGTCCTTGAGCTGCATGAGCTCGCGGCCGCGCCTGTCGAAGCCGGAGTGGTCGGCCGCCGTCATGGTGTAGACGCCCTGCGTGCCGACGAGGTCCTTGGTCTGCTCGAGCGCGTCGCGCAGCGCGGTGCGGAACTCGACCGTGCCCGGCCTGCCCCTGGCCGCGGCGAGGGGCACCGCCTTCTGCAGCAGCAGGCCGGCGTCGTAGACGTTGGCGCCGAAGGTCGAGAACCTGGTGCCGGGGTAGGCCTTCTCGTAGGCGCCGATGTAGTCGAGCGCCACCTTCTTCGCGACGTTGCTCTCGGCCACCTGGTCGATCACGAGCATCAGGCTGGCGGCCATCACCGCGCCTTCCACCGCCTTGCCGCCGAGGCGCACGAAGTCGGGCGTGGCGGCGCCGTGCGTCTGGTAGATCTGGCCCTTGTAGCCGCGCTCGACGAGCGTGGTGTGCGGCAGCACCGTGCCGCCGCCGGCGGCGCCGACGAGCACCGCGTCGGGGTTGGCGGCGATGATCTTCGTCGCCTGGCCGAGCACGCTCTGGTCGGTGCGCGCGTAGCGCTCGTCGGCGACTGTTCTCATGCCGGCCTTCTCGGCCATCGGCACGAAAGTCCGGTACCACGACTCGCCGTAGGCGTCGTTGAAGCCGATGAAGCCGACCGTCTTCACGCCCTTCTTCGCCATGTGGGAGACGAGCGCCTGCGAGATCAGGTCGTCGTTCTGCGTCGTCTTGAAGACCCAGCGCTTCTGCTCGTCCATCGGCAACACCACAGCCGGGGTGCCGACGGGCGCGAGCATGGGCGTCTTCGCCTCGGCGATGAACTGGATGGTGGCCATCGCGTTGGGCGAGCCGGAGGGGCCGATGATCGCGTCGACCTTGTCCTCGCTGAGCAGCTTCTTGACCAGGGCGACGGTCTGCGTCGAGTCGGACGCGTCGTCGTAGACGAGGTACTCGACGTCGATCGCGCCGATCTTCTTCGGCAGCAGCGCGCCGGTGTTCTTCTGCGGGATGCCGACCACGGCCGTCGGCCCGGTCGAGGAGGCGATGAGGCCGACCTTCATCTGCGCCTGGGCGGCGAAGGCGGCCAGGCCGGCGACGAGGAAGGCGCCGAGGCGAGCGACGGGCAAGGTGGTCATGGCGGGTAAGAGGTCCTTGGCTGGAGGGGTGGAGCGAGGCACGAACGGGGCCGGCTCAGGCGCGGCCCAGCGCCTCGAGGCCGACGCTCGCCAGCGCGCCCAGAAAGCGCTCGGCCGCCGCCAGCTGGGCCAGCGACACGTACTCGTCGGCCTGGTGCGCCTGGCCGATGTGGCCGGGGCCGCACACCACCGTCGGCACGCCGGCGCGCTGGAACAGGCCGGCCTCGGTGCCGAAGGCGACCAGCGTGGTCTCGTTCGCCGCGGCCAGGCGCCGGGCCAGCAGCACGGCCACGTCGTCGGCCTCGGCGAGAAACGCCGGCATGGCGCAGATCGTCTCGAAGCGGAAACCGGCCTCCGGCGCCACGGCGCGCATCGCCGGCTCGAGCGACTCGGCGTAGGCGCGCAGCTCGGCCTGCATCTCCATCGCGTCGCTGCCCGGCAGGTTGCGGAACTCGTAGTGGAAGCGGCAGTCCTCGGGCACCACGTTGTCGGCGATGCCGCCCTCGATCACGCCGACCGAGCCGGTCGTGTACGGCACGTCGAAGCCCTGGTAGCGGGCCTCGCCGTCGCGCCAGCGCGCCGACATGTCGGCCAGCTTGGCGACCACCCGTGCGCCCTGCTCGATGGCGTTGACCGACTGCGGCGTGAGCGACGAGTGCGCGGCGCGGCCCTTGACGCAGCAGCGCCAGCGGTACACGCCCTTGTGCGCCAGCGCCGGCACCATTCCGGTCGGCTCGCCGACGATGCAGGCGAGCGGCTTGACGCCGGCCTCGCGCATGTCGGCGATGAGGCGGTGGGCGCCGAAGCCGCCGACCTCCTCGTCGTAGCTCAGGGCGAAATGCACGCCGAACGGCAGGTCGGCCGCGAGCAGCGCCGGCACCTGCGCCACGGCCAGGCCGATGAAGCCCTTCATGTCGGCGCTGCCGCGGCCGTAGAGGCGGCCGTCGCGCACGTCGGCGCCGAGCGGATCGACCGTCCAGTCCTGGCCGTCCCACGGGACCGTGTCGGTGTGGCCGGAGAGGACGACGCCGGCAGGCCTGCCTTCGCCGATCGTCGCGAACAGGTTCGCCTTGGCGCCGGAATCGTCGAAGGTGAGCGTGCTGGCGACGCCGTGCCGGGCAAGCTCGTCGCGCACGAAGTGGATCAGCTCGAGGTTGGAGTGGCGGCTGACCGTGTTCATGCGCACCAGCGTGCGCGCGAGCTCCAGACCCTGCTGCGACGGTGCGGCCTGCATGTCCATCGACGCAATATAAGCTCGGCGCCCATGACCGACATCAGCCGCGACGACATCGCCGCCGCGCGACAGCGCATCGCCGCCGACGTGCGCCACACGCCCCTGCTGCGCCTGCCCGGCCGCCAGCTCGGCTTCGACGGTGCGGAGCTGTGGCTCAAGCTCGAGCACCTGCAGCTGGGCGGCAGCTTCAAGGCCCGCGGCATGTTCAACCGCATGCGCTCGAATCCGCTGCCCGCGGCCGGCGTGGTCATCGCCTCGGGCGGCAACGCCGGCATCGCCGTCGCCGAGGCGGCCAGAGCGATGGGCGTGCGCGCCGAGGTGTTCGTGCCCGAGACGTCGAGTGCGGCCAAGCGCGGCCGGCTGGCCGAGCTCGGCGCCGTCGTGACGGTCGGCGGCGCGAGCTACGCCGACGCGCTTGGCGCCAGCCTGGCGCGTCAGGCCGAGAGCGGCGCACTGCTCATGCACGCCTACGACCAGCGCGAGGTGGTGATCGGCGCCGGCACCTTGGCGGCGGAGGTGGAAGAAGACGCCGGCGTGCCCGACCGGGTGCTCGTCAGCGTCGGCGGCGGCGGGCTGATCGCCGGCATCGCCGCGTGGTTCGGGGACCGGTGCCGGATCGACGCGCTCGAGCCCGAGCTGGCGCCGACGCTGCATCGGGCGCACGAGGCCGGCCGCCCGGTCGACGTCGCCGTGTCGGGCATCGCCGCCGATTCGCTGGGCGCGCGCCGCATCGGCGACATCGCCTGGCAGGTGACCGAACGCCACGTCGCCGGCCGGCACCTGCTCGCCGACGCCGCCATCCGCAGCGCCCAGCTCGCCATGTGGACGCAGCTGCGGCTGGCGGTCGAGCCGGCGGCGGCGCTGCCGCTCGCGGCGCTGGTCACCGGCGCGGTGGTGCCGCAGGCCGGCGAGCGGGTGCTGCTCGTCGTTTGCGGCGCCAACCTCGACCTGGCCTCGCTGGCCGTGACCGGAGAACGCGTGTGAAGACCTACGACCTGGAAGTGCAGCGCCTGAAGTCGGCCCGGCACGACATGGGCGTCATCGAGCTCGGCGTCGACGTGCTGGTCCTGCCCCGCTCGGCGCGCGACGACGCCGCGCCGAGCAGCTCGCTGCGCCTGCCGGTCGAGCACGCGCGGTCGCTGCTTCTGCTGCTGAAGCAGCAGCTCGCCGAGCTCGACAAGGCGCAGCCCCGCAGCCGGCGCTCCGGGCGGAGCTGACGACTACGGCGTCGCCTTGATCCGGATCACGAGGTCGTTGAAGTCCGGCTCGCCGGGCCCGCCGTATCCGTCGTCGAAGGTCAGGGTCCAGCCGTCGGCGAAGTTGCCGCTGACGCGGATGGAGGGCGCGAAGACGATGCCCGAGGTCGGCCAGCTGCCCGAGCGAACGTCGACCTGAAGCATGGTGCCGGCGGCGAAGACGTTGCCGCCGTTGACCGGCACGGCCACGCCGACCGGATCGACGCAGCCGTCGGCGAACACCGTTTCGGTGACCGGCGCGGTGATCACCACCTGGTTGTTGGCCGCCGAGCAGTCGCGGCTCACGATCGTCGCAGTCACGCGCGACGCCTGGGTCAGGCTCAGCACGCAGTTGCCGGCGACGCAGGAGAGCGTGCTGGCCGGCGGTGCGACGACGATGCTCTGCGCGCTCGTGCTGCTTTTGCCGGCGCCATCGAGCACCGTCAGCTTCACCGTGTAGGTCGTGAGTGCGGTGGCGGCGTAGCGGTGCAGCGCCGGGTCGGTGCCGGCCAGCGTCGCGCCGTCGCCGAAGTCCCAGGTGCGCGACTGGAACATGCTGCCGGCGTCGTAGGTGCTGGTGTCGGTGAAGGTGCAGTCCAGCGAGATGCAGGCGGCCGAGAATCTGGCGTGCGGCGCGGCCGGCGCTGCCGGCGCCGTCACCGTGACGCGGCGGGTGATGGAGGCGCTGGCGCCATTGCGGTCGAGCACCGTCAGGCTGACGTCGTAGCCGGCCGCCGCGGCGTAGGCGTGGCTCGGATGGGCGCTGGTGGCGACGCCCGTTCCGTCGCCGAAGCTCCAGCTTTGTGCGGCGATGGCATCGCCCGGCGTCTGGTCGGTGCTGGTGCTGTCGAAGCTGCAGACGAGGTCGGCACATGAGAAGGCGAAATTCGCCGTGGGTGCCGTGTTCGGCACTGCCGCCGGGGTCGACACCGAATCGCCGCCACCGCCGCAGGCGGACAGGGCCACGACGGCCGACGCAAAGGCGCTGCGCAGAAGTTGGTTCATGTGGTTCATGCGGCGAGTATGGTGACCCGGCAACGGCACAAAGGGTGCGCAAGGCGCGATTCGCGTGTCAGCCACCAGCCAATTCGTGCTCCGGCACCTTGGCCATCGTCACGCCCGCGCTCGACCGACCGACTCCTGCGCCAGCTCGTCCGGGCTACTGCCACGCCTTCGGACCACGGGCGCGGCAGGTCAGGTCTTGTCGTCGTCGATCGACGGCGGAATGCCGGCCAGCGTCGGCGAGAACGGGTCGCTCGGCGCCAGCGCGGCGGGCTCGGTCAAACCGCCCTGCTCGGTGAAGGTGCCGTGCACCGTCAGCCCGCCGAAGCCGGTGAGCGCACCCTGCCCGGTAGCGGCCGCGTCGAGGTGCTTCTGGCGCCGCTTGAGCAGGCGCATGTCGAAGCACTGGGAAGTGCCCGGCAGGCGCTTGGCCAGCAGGCGCAGCTCGCCACGCTGCACCTTCTGCGCGGTGGTGAGGGGCAAGGCGTCGACGAAGGCGACGTACGCCGGCGCCTTGTAATACGACAGTCGGGCGAGCGCGTGGCGAACGATGCTCGCCGCAATCTTCTCGGCTGGCGGCAGGTTGGCCGCCTGGCGGAGCACGACACAGGCGAGCACCTCCTCGCCGCGCGTTGGGTCGGGCGTCGGTGCGACCGCGCTCGCGGCCACCGCCGGGTGCATGTCGAGCACGGCCTCCACTTCGAGCGCCGAGATGTTTTCGCCGCTGCGCCGGATGACGTTCTTGCGCCGGTCGACGAAGCGGAAGTCGCCCTCGGCGCTGCGCCGCACCACGTCGCCGGTGTGGAACCAGCCGTCGCTCCAGGCCTGCTCGCTGGCCGGCCCGTCCTTCAGGTAGCCGAGGAAGAAGTCGCGGCGCGGGTCGGCGCCGGCCGCGCGCACCAGGAGCTCGCCCGGCGCGTCGACGGCGACGTCGGCGCCGGTGTCGTCGACGATCCGGAACTCGACCTTCGCCTCGGCGCGGCCGAAGCAGTGCTCGCCGACGTGGCGCGGCTCCTCGTGGGCCATGATGCAGGCCGCGGCGCCGGTCTCGGTCATCGCCCACGCCTCGAGCAGCGGGAAGCCGAAGCGGGCCTCGAACGCGGCATGGTGGCGGGTCTCGACGCCGGCACCGAAGCCGAACCGCAGGTCGTGGCGGCGGTCGCTCTCCTGCGCCGGCGCCGCGAGCAGCACCGCCGGCATCACGCCGAGGTAGTGGGCGACGGTGGCGTGGCTGTCGCGCACGCTCTGCCACCAGGTGGCCGGATGAAAGCGGTCGAGCTGCACCAGGCAGCCGCCCGAGAGGATGGCGGCCATCGCCGAGAAGGCCATCGCGTTCATGTGGCTGAGGGGCAGCGGCGTGATGAAACGCTCCACGTCCTGGCGCACGGCGGCGAGGCCGCCGAGGCCGAGGTACCACTCGCCCGCGCGCAGGAAGTAGCCGTTGCCCAGGCGACAGCCCTTCGGCCGGCCGCTCGTGCCGGAGGTGTAGAGCAAGGCGCACTCGCTGCCGCGGCCGATGGCATCGAGCGCGCGCGCCGCCGCCGGCGCCGCCGGTATGCGGCCGGCCGCCTCGGGCCGGATGGTGACCAGCGTGGCCTTGACGCCGGCCGCCGCCGTGCGCAGCACCGCCTCGCGCTCCGGCAGCACGACGGCCAGACACATCTCGCTGTGGCCGATGAGATAGGCGAGCTCGGCCGGCCTCAGGTCGGCGTGCAGCGGCACGACGCTGGCGCCGAGCGCGTTGAGGGCGAGCCAGTGGGTGAAGAACGCCGGCCGGTTCTCGAGCAGCAGGCCGACGCGGTGGCCGCGGCCGTAGCCGGCTTGGGCGTAGACCGCGCGCAGGCGCTCGACCTCGCTCGACACCTCGGCCCAGCTGCGCGGCCCCGGCTCGACGCCGTAGGCCGCGGCGGTCACCGCCTCGACGCAGAGGAAGTCGGCGTCGCCGCGACGCGCGGCGACGGCGCTGAACGCCTCGTGGACGGTGGCAGGGGCAGTCGCGGTCATGGGAACAGTTGTACGGCCGGCAGGGCGGCATCGCCGTCGAGCAGATCGAGCCGCTTGAGCTTCATGCGCAATCCTTCACTCGATGGCCAGCGTGCGCGAACCGGTGCGAGGGACAGGAGCCGACGCCTCGCGGGCCGCTCCGTCTCAATGCCGGTGCCCGGCATGGCCATGCGGGTCGGCCGCCAGCTCGCCCCGCGCCAGCCGCAGCACCGACCAGGCGCCCGTCAACGCGAGCACCGCCATGACGGCGGCCACGATCAGGTCGGGCCAGGCGCTGCCAGTGCCCAGCACGCCGAGCGCCGCCAGGCCGACGGCGACATTGCCGATCGCGTCGTTGCGCGAGCAGATCCACACCGAGCGCATGTTGGCATCGCCTTCGCGGTAGCGGTACAGCAGCGCGGCAACGCCCACGTTGGCGAGCAGCGCCGCAATGGCCACGACGCCCATCGTCAGCGGCTCGGGCACGCGCCCGCTCTGCAGCACCCAGGCCGCGCGGCCGAGCACGAACACGCCGAACAGCGCCATGCAGGCGGCCTTGAACAGCGCCGCGCGGGCGCGCACCGTGGCGGCCATCGACAGCACGGCGAGCGAGAGCGCGTAGTTCGCGGCATCGCCGAAGAAGTCGATGGCATCGGCGAGCAGCGAAACCGAGCCCGAGCCGATGCCGCTGACGATCTCCACCCCGAACATCGCCGCGTTGACGACGAGCGCGATCCACAGGATGCGCCGGTAGGCCGGGTCGCCGGAAGGGGGCGGCGCGGGACAGCACGAGGCCGACATTCAGTTCTCCACAAACAGGGCCGAGCTTGCCCGGGCTTCAGCCGACGCGCTCGACGTCGTAGCCTTCGACCCGCATGGCGGCGAGGATCTTCTCGATGTGCGCCGTGCCGCGCGTCTGCACCACGACCTCGATCTGCACCCGCTCGACCGAGAGCGAGCTGAAGGCGCGCTGGTGCTGCACCTCGTCGATGTTGGCGCCGAGATGGCCGAGCAGCGTGGCGACGTCGGCGAGCGCGCCGGGCACGTCGCGCACGTCGACGCGCAGTCGCGCCAGCCGGCCCGACTTGACCATGCCGCGCTCGACGATCTCGGCCAGCACCAGCGGCTCGATGTTGCCGCCGCAGAGCACCAGGCCGACCTTGCGCCCGGCGTAGCGAGCCGGCTCCTTCAGCACCGCGGCGAGGCCGACGGCACCAGCGCCTTCCACCACCGTCTTCTCGATTTCGAGCAGCATCAGGATGGCCTGCTCGATGTCGTCTTCGGAGACCAGCACCACGTCGTCGACGAGCCTGCGGATGATGGGCAGCGTGATCGCGCCCGGCGACTTGACGCCGATGCCGTCGGCGATCGTCGCCTGACTGCTTTCGCGGCTCTCGCCGTGCAGCGCGTTGAACGCCGCCGGGAAGCGCTCGGTCTGCACGCCGACGATGCGGATGGCGGGCCGCAGTGCCTTCGCGGCCGTCGCCATGCCGGCGATCAGACCGCCACCGCCGATGGCGACGACGAGCGTGTCGATCTCCGGCTGCTGCTCGAGCATCTCGAGCGCGACGGTGCCCTGGCCGGCG
>CAXSEJ010000092.1:0-9206 GCA_964236395.1 uncultured Rhizobacter sp. | reverse complement strand
TCTTTGGTGCGGCTCATGTGCTTGAGCCGCTTGTAGTGGTTGTAGACCGCGACCGCGAGGGTGCGCTTGGCAACGTCCTGGCCGATCACGTACTGGTCCAGGCTCGCTTTGATCTCGCTCGGGATCGGCAGGTCGGACTTGGCCGCCTTCGGATCACCGGCATCGACCGGGACCTCGTCGCGGATGATGTCGTTGCAAAGCTCGATGCACTCGTCGCAGATGAACACCGACGGGCCGGCGATGAGCTTCTTCACCTCGTGCTGGCTCTTGCCGCAGAACGAGCAGTAAAGAACCTTTTCGCTCGATGAACCTTTTTTCTCGGCCATGAAAGTCGTTAAAAGGCGACGTCGGAAGGCAACGTGCGATCAATCATAGTGGAAAAGAAACAGGGGCCTTCGCATGGAAAAGGCCTCTCTTTCGGCAGGTTGTCGCAGGAGGCGACACGGGCCGCCGGTCCAAAGCCGCGGCGGATCCGCAGTCAGCGCGCCGCGGCCGGAGGCGCACGCTGCACAAGCACCTGATCGATGAGGCCGTAGGCCTTCGACTCTTCCGGATCCATGAAGAAGTCGCGCTCCATGTCGGAGCGGATCTTTTCGATCGCCTGGCCGGTGCGCTCGGCGTAGATCTTGTTGAGCTGCTCGCGCGTCTTCAGGATCTCGCGGGCGTGGATCTCGATATCCGTCGCCTGCCCCTGGGCGCCGCCGGAAGGCTGGTGAATCATCACCCGCGAGTTCGGCAGGGCGAAGCGCTTGCCCTTGGCACCGGCCATCAGCAGGAACGAGCCCATGCTGGCGGCGATGCCCATGCACATCGTCGACACGTCGGGCTTGATGAACTGCATGGTGTCAAAGATAGACAGCCCGGCGCTCACCGAACCGCCCGGCGAATTGATGTAGAGGTAGATATCCTTGTCGGGGTTCTCGCTCTCCAGGAACAGCATCTGGGCGACGACGAGGTTGGCGGTCTGGTCGACCACCGGGCCGACGAGAAAGATGATCCGCTCGCGCAGCAGGCGGCTGTAGATGTCGTACGCGCGCTCGCCGCGACCCGAGGTCTCTATGACGATGGGCACCATGCCCAGTCCCTGTGTTTCCAGCGCGCTCATTGCGGCTCCCAGTTCGATTCGATGTCCACCATGTCGGGACGATTATGTGGCGGGCAAGCGCCGCCCCGCGCTGGCGAACTGCCCTATCGGCCGGCCGGAGTTGGCGCTTCAGCCGGCCATCAGCTCGTCGAACGGCACCGTCTTGTCGGTGACCTTGGCGTGACCCAGCACGTGCGCGGCGACATTGTTCTCGACCACGACCGCCTCGACTTCCGCCATGCGCTGGCGATCGCTCAGATACCAGCGCATCACCTCGCCCGGCTTCTCGTAGCTCTGCGACATCTCCTCGATGTGCGCCTGCAACTGGTCCGGCTTGGCCTGGAGCGACTGCTTGCGCACCAGCTCGCCGACAACGAGGCCGAGCCGAACACGGCGCTCGGCCTGGGCCAGGAACATCTCGCCCGGGATCGGCGCCGTCTCCGCGTCCTTGACGCCGCGCTTCTTCAGGTCGGCTCGGGTCTGTTCCACCATGCGCTCGATCTCGCCGTTGACCAGCGCCTTCGGTACGTCGAGATCCGCGGCCTTGACGAGTGCCTCCATCACGTTTGCCTTGTTGCGGGCGAGGACGCGGAACCTGACCTCCCTCTCGAGGTTCTTTCGCACGTCGGCGCGCAGCGCCTCGACCGTGCCGCCAGCGATGCCGAGCGCCTTGGCCAGGGACTCGTCGACCGCCGGAAGGTGTTGCGACTCGATCTTCTTCACGGTGACCATGAAGTCGGCTTCCTTGCCGGCGACGTCCTTGCCCTGGTAGTCGTCGGGGAACTGCAGCGGGAAGGTCTTCGAGTCGCCCGATTTCATGCCGCGCACCGCAGCGTCGAACTGCTCGAGCATCTGGCCTTCGCCGATGACGAACTGGAAGCCCTCCGCCTTGCCGCCGTCGAAGGGCACGCCGTCGACGGCGCCAGCGAAGTCGATGGTCACCCGATCTTCCACCGCGGCTCGCTCCGCCGCGGGACGCTGCTGAAAAGTGCGTCGCTGCTTGCGCAGGATTTCGATGGTCTTGTCGACCGCCTCGTCGGTCACCTCGGTCGAAACGCGTTCCACTTCGGCAGCGCTCAGGTCGCCGATGCTCACTTCCGGGTAGACCTCGAACGTCGCGTCGAAGGCGACCTCGCCTTCCGCCGCGTCGGTTTTCTCGGTGATCCGCGGGCTGCCGGCAACGCGCAGCTTGGCCTCGTTCACGGCTTCGGAGAACACCTGGCCGACCTTGTCGTTCAGCACTTCGCTGTGGACGGAATAGCCGTAACGCTGCGAGACGACGCTCATCGGCACCTTGCCGGGACGAAAGCCATCGGCCTTCACCGTGCGCGACAGGCGGCGCAGGCGCGACTCGACCTCGCTCGCGATGGTCGATGCGGCCAGCGACAGGGTGATGCGACGCTCGAGCTTGTCGAGCGTTTCAACTTGGACGGACATGGTGGATCAGGGCCTTCTCGTGAGCTGGTGCGCGGGGTCGGACTCGAACCGACACGCCGGTGAAGGCGTCAGGACCTAAACCTGGTGCGTCTACCAATTTCGCCACCCGCGCCTTGGGCAGCCGGCTAGTTTAGCGGCTGCCGCCTGGCCCGAAACGACGCGGCAGCACGGTCAGCGCCGCGGCGAGGCACGAGTAAACCGAGCAAGGCGGCGTCGAACGCAGCCGAAGCTCGATCTCCATGCGCAACAGCGAATGTGTCGGCGCATGGAGAATCAGCCGCTTGAGCGTCGAGCACTACGAGAACTTCCCGGTGGCGTCATGGCTGTGCCCACCGGAATTGCGCCCGGCAGTGACGGCGATCTACGGGTTCGCGCGGACGGCCGACGACATCGCCGATGAAGGCGATGCCGACGCCACGAGCCGACTCGCCGATCTCGCCGCGTTCGGCGTCGACCTCGAATCGGTCGCTTTGCACGGAGCACCGTCGCCGCGGTGGCCCGAGGTCTTCGCCCCGCTGGGACGGGTGATGGCGCAGCACGGCCTGCCCGCCCGTTTGTTCGCGGACCTCCTCGACGCCTTCGCCCAGGACGTCGTCAAGTCGCGCTACGCCGACCGGGCCGAGCTGCTCGACTACTGCGGCCGCTCGGCGAACCCGGTCGGTCGTCTCGTGCTCCACCTCTACGGCATCCACGACGCGCGCTCGCTGACGCAGTCCGACGCCATCTGCACCGCGCTGCAGCTCGCCAACTTCTGGCAAGACCTCGGTGTCGACGCCCGCCGCGGCCGCATCTATGCGCCCGAGGCCGATTGCCGCCGCCATGGCGTCGACCCCGACGACCTGGTCCGTGGCATCGACAGCGCCGCCACCCAGGCCCTCGTCCGGGAGCTCGTGGCCTGGGCGCGGGCCGTCATGCGGTCCGGCGCGGCGCTGGTGCACCGGCTGCCGGGTCGAGCCGGCTTCGAGCTCCGCCTCGTCGTTCAAGGTGGTTTGCGCATCCTCGAAAAGATCGACCGCATCGGCGGCGCAACCCTGCACTCGCGGCCCGTGGTCGGCGTCGGCGACGCGCCGGTGCTCCTCTGGCGAGCGGTGCGCATGCGGCAGGCGACCCCGGCCGACGCGGCGCGGAGCGCGGCATGAGCGGCGCCAGCCTGCCCGCCTCGACGCCGGAGCAGTACGTTCAGGAGAAGGCGGCCGCCAGCGGCTCGAGCTTCTACTACGCCTTCTTGTTCCTGCCGCCGGCGCGACGGGCAGCGATCACCGCCTTCTACGCCTTTTGCCGCGAGGTCGACGACGTCGCCGACGAGGTGTCGGATGCCGGCGTCGCCGCGACCAAGCTCGCGTGGTGGCGTGGCGAGGTCGGTGCCGCGTTCGCCGGCCGGCCCAGCCACCCGGTCACCCTGGCGCTGATGCCGCACACGGCACCGTACGGCATCACGGCGGCGCACCTGCTCGCGGTGATCGAAGGCTGCCAGATGGACCTCGACCAGTCGCGCTACCTCGACTTTGCCGGCCTGGCACGCTACTGCGACCTGGTGGCCGGCGTCGTCGGCGAGGTTGCGGCGAACATTTTCGGCCGCACGCAGGCGTCGACCATCGAGTACGCGCATCGGCTCGGCCTCGCGCTGCAGCTCACGAACATCATTCGCGATGTGGGCGACGACGCCCGCCGCGGCCGCATCTATCTGCCGGCGAGCGAGCTCAAGCAGTTCGACGTGAAGGCGGCCGAGCTGCTCGAACGTCGAAGCAGCGACCGCTTCATCGCTCTGATGCGCTTTCAGGCCGCACGTGCCCACCGCACCTACGACGAGGCGCTGGCCTTGCTGAGCGAGGCCGACCGCCGGCCGCAAAAGCCGGGGCTGATGATGGCCAACATCTACCGCAGCCTGCTGCTGGAGATCGAGGCGACGAACTTCCAGGTGCTCGATCAGCGCGTGTCGCTCACGCCCATCAGAAAGCTCTGGATCGCCATGCGCACGAACTGGCGCGGCCGCTAGCCGAGCCGCCAGTCCGATGCAGCGGCGGATTGCGGTGGTCGGTGCCGGCTGGGCCGGGCTGGCTGCGGCGGTCGAGGCGACACGCGCCGGTGCTCGGATCACGCTCTTCGACATGGCGCCGCGGGCCGGCGGACGCGCGCGCGCGCTCGCCGGCGTCGGCGCCGAAGACGGCCTCGACAACGGCCAGCACATCTGCATCGGCGCCTATACCGAAACGCTCCGTCTCATGGCCTCGGTCGGGGTCGCCGAAAGCGAGGCATTCGTGCGCCTGCCGCTGACCCTGGTCGATGCCAGTGGCGACGGCATGCGCCTCGGTGCCGGCGCGCCACTGCCGGCGTTCGCGCTGGCGGTGTTGCGTCGGCGCGGCTGGCGCTGGGGCGATCGGCTCGCCCTGTTGCGCGTCGCCGCCCGTTGGCAGCGGCAGGCGTTCCGCTGCGCCGCGACCGCGACGGTCGACACGCTCTGCGCGTCGCTGCCGTCTCGGGTTCGGGCCGACTTCATCGAGCCGCTCTGCGTCGCCGCGTTGAACACGCCCTCGTCGCAAGCCAGCGGCGCGGTGTTCCTGCGCGTGCTGAACGACGCCCTGTCCTCCGGCCCGGGCTCCGCCGACCTGCTGCTGCCGCGCATCGACCTCGACGCCGTCTTTCCCATGCCGGCGCTGGCCTGGCTGCGCGATCACGGCGCCACCCTGCGACTCGGCCAACGCGTCGGCCGGATCGAGGCCGGCGACGGCAGCGGCTGGTCGGTCGACGGCGAGGCGGTCGACCGGGTCATCGTCGCTGCGAGCGCCGTCGAGGCTGCCCGACTGATCTCGCCGCTCGCGCCGGCGTGGGCCGCGGCCGCCGCGTCGCTCCGCTACGAGCCGATCGTGACCGTCTACGCCCGCAGCGCCGGTGCGCGCCTGCCCGAAGTCATGCTGAGCCTGCGCGCCGACGACGACCGACCGGCGCAGTTCGTGTTCGACCGCGGCCGTCTGGGCGGACCGGCCGGCCTGCTGGCGCTGGTCGCGAGCGGCGCCTCGGCCTGGCTGGCGCGTGGCATCGCCGAAACCGAGCGTGCCGCGCTGGCCCAGGCGCGGCACGACCTGGCCGCGTGGCTGCCTGCACCGCTCGAGCCGGTCCGCAGCATCGTCGAGAAGCGGGCGACCTTCGCCTGCACGCCGGCGCTTGCGCGGCCGAAAGCGATCGTGCTGCCCGGCCTCGTCGCGGCCGGCGACTATGTCGATGGACCCTACCCCGCCACGCTCGAAGGCGCGGTGCGCAGCGGCGTCTCCGCCGCACGCGCCAGCGCGGCGTGAGTCGAAGCGAGAATCCGCGCATGCGAAAAAGCGAGGAAAGGCAGATCGCCATCCAGGTGCTCGAGCGCGCGTTCGGCCTGCTCGACCTGCTTGCCTCGCACCAGGAACCCGTGACGCTGAAGGTCATCAGCGAGCAGAGTGGCCTGCACCCGTCGACGGCGCACCGCATCCTGAACGACCTCACGATCGGCCGGTATGTCGATCGTCCCGAAGCCGGCAGCTACCGTCTCGGCATGCGCCTGCTGGAGCTGGGCAACCTCGTCAAGGCGCGCCTCGATGTGCGCGACGCGGCCCTGGCGCCGATGCGAGAGCTTCACAAGCTGACGCACCAGCCGGTGAACCTGTCGATGCGCCAGGGCGACGAGATCGTCTACGTCGAGCGCACCTACAGCGAACGGTCGGGCATGCAGGTGGTTCGCGCCGTCGGCGGCCGGGCGCCGCTCCACCTCACCTCGGTGGGCAAGCTGTTTCTCGCCCACGACGATGGCCAGCGCGTGCGGGCGTACGCCGCGCGCACGGGGCTCGCCGGCCACACGCGCAACAGCATCACCGAGCTGTCGGCGCTGGAGCGCGAACTGTCACGGGTGAGCCAGTACGGCACGGCGCGCGACAACGAGGAACTCGAGCTGGGCGTGCGCTGCATGGCGGCCGGCATCTTCGACGACCAAGGCAAGCTCGTCGCCGGGCTGTCGATCTCCGCGCCCGCCGACCGGCTCGAGGAAAGTTGGCTCGACCGCCTGCGGGCGACGGCCGACCAGATCTCGGCGACCCTCGGCCACCGAGACTAGCCCCGCATCAGACCGGCGGCTTCCTCGAGGAGAGCACCGCCGGCAGCACCGGGGCCGATTCAGTGACCCAGCGGCGCACGCGCTCGGCATCGCCGATGCGCGAGTACTTGCCGGCCGAATCGAGGAACACCATGATGAGGTGGCGGCCGGCCATCTTGGCCTGCATGACGAGGCAACGTCCGGCTTCGGAGATATAGCCCGTCTTCTGCAGGCCGATGTCCCATTGCGGACTCTTCACGAGGCCGTTCGTGTTGCGGTACTGGAGCGGCCGGCTGTCGACCTGGACCATGTACTCCGGCGACGTCGACAGTTCGCGGATCAGCTGCACCTGATGCGCTGCCTTCACCAGCGTGGCGAGATCGCGCGCGCTCGACTGGTTGAGGCTCGACAGCCCCGTGGGCTCGACGTAGCGCGTGTCGCGCATTCCCAAGGCACGCGCCTTGTCGTTCATCGCCGTGACGAACACCGCCAGGCCGCCCGGGTAGGTGCGACCGAGCGCATGCGCCGCGCGGTTCTCCGACGACATGAGGGCCAGATGCAGCATGTCTTCGCGGTGCAGTGTGGCGCCGACCTTGAGACGCGAGCGGCTGCCCTTCTCCGTGTCGACGTCTTCCTCGGTGATCGTGATCGGCTCGTCGAGCGGCAGGCGTGCCTCGGTGACAACCACCGCGGTCATGAGCTTGGTGAGCGAGGCAATCGGCAACACGGCCTGGGAGTTCTTGCTGAACAGCACCTCGTCGGTGTCCTGGTCGAGCACCAGTGCGACGCCTGACTTCAAGTCGAGGAGGTCGCCCGTCTGGTGCAGGCCGATCAGCTGGCCAAACGACGGCCGGACCGGTTCGACCTTGAAGGCGGCGACGCGGCGGCTTGCCGCGGCACGGAGTGCCAGCCGCGACGACGGCGAACGAACGCGTGCGTCGGCAGCGATGCGGGTTAGGGCAAAAGGAGAAACGTGCATGCCCTTGTTCGCTGCCCTGGAACTGGCGGTCGGCGGCACGGCGGCAGCGCAGGCGCTGGCCACGAGGGTCAGGAAGCTGGCGCAGATGAGCTTGCGAATAGTCGGCAAGGGATGTCCTCGGTGGGGCTGCGGCGCGAGTCTAGGTGGACCGTAAAAAACACACAAGATCAAAAACTTGCGTGTCTTTCCTAAAGTGAGACAAGAAACACGCCGCCGCCTCCTCTTGCCGGCGCTTACAACCGCGCGAATCAGCCCTGGGCCGCGACCCGCACGTTCTTGCTGTGCAGCTTGTTCAACGCGGCGAGGTAGGCCTTGGCTGACGCGACGACGATGTCCGGATCGGCACCGACGCCGTTGACCACCCGGCCGCCGTGCTGCAGGCGCACGGTGACCTCGCCTTGCGATTCTGTGCTGCCCGACGTGATGGCATTCACCGAATAGAGAAGCATTTCCGCGCCGCTCGTCACTTTCGACTCGATCGCCTTCAGGCTGGCGTCGACCGGCCCATTGCCGTCGCTCGAGGCGTGATGCTCCGTGTCGCCGGCAGCAAAGCCGACGCTCGCCCGCGGTCGCGAGCCCATCTCCGAGTGCTGCGAGAGCGAGATCAGTCGGTAGTGCTCGCGCTCGGCGGTGACGGCCTCGTCCATGACGAGGGCCAGGATGTCCTCGTCGAAGATGTCGCTTTTCCTGTCGGCGAGTTCCTTGAAGCGTGCGAACGCGGCGTTTACCTCCACCTCCGACTGCATTTCGATGCCGAGCTCGCCAAGGCGCTGCTTGAAGGCGTTGCGTCCGGAGAGCTTGCCCAGCACGATGCGGTTGGTCGCCCAGCCGACGTCTTCGGCCCGCATGATCTCGTAGGTATCGCGTGCCTTGAGCACGCCGTCCTGGTGGATGCCCGAGGCGTGGGCGAAGGCGTTGGCGCCGACCACGGCCTTGTTCGGCTGGACGACGAAGCCGGTGGTCTGGGCGACGAGGCGTGAGGCCGGCACGATCTGGG
The DNA here is from genome assembly GCA_964236395.1 of uncultured Rhizobacter sp. Lineage (GTDB taxonomy): Bacteria > Pseudomonadota > Gammaproteobacteria > Burkholderiales > Burkholderiaceae_C > Schlegelella_A. Next base: position 649 of record CAXSEJ010000092.1, on the reverse strand, counting down.
TGGCGTCGATGCCGATGTCGAGGCCGAAGTAGTCGCGCCGTGTCTTCACCGCCATCACGATCTCCTCGAGCGAGCAGTTGCCGGCGCGCTCGCCCAGGCCGTTGATCGTGCACTCGACCTGCCGCGCGCCGCCGATCTTCACACCGGCGAGCGAGTTGGCGACCGCCATGCCGAGGTCGTTGTGGCAGTGCACCGACCAGATCGCCTTGTCGGAGTTCGGCACCCGGGTGCGCAGGTCGAGCAGGAACTGGCCGTAGAGCTCGGGCACGGCGTAGCCCACGGTGTCGGGGATGTTGATGGTCGTCGCGCCCTCGTCGATCACCGCCTCGAGCACGCGGCAGAGGTAGTCGGGATCGGAGCGGTAGCCATCCTCCGGCGAGAACTCGACGTCGGCCGTCAGGTTGCGGGCGAAGCGGGTCGACAGCCGCGCCTGCTCGTACACCTGCTCCGGCGTCATGCGCAGCTTCTTCTCCATGTGCAGCGCGCTCGTCGCGATGAAGAGGTGAATGCGCGTCGACTCGCAACCGTGCAAGGCCTCGGCGGCGCGCGAGATGTCGCGGTCGTTGGCACGCGCCAGCGAACACACCGTCGAGCCGCGGATCGCCTGCGCGATCGCCCGCACCGCCTCGAAGTCGCCGTTCGACGACGC
>CAXSEJ010000091.1:0-9220 GCA_964236395.1 uncultured Rhizobacter sp. | reverse complement strand
CGCCACCGCCATCGGCCTGTTCGCGGCCATCCCGGCGGTCATCGCCTACAACCGCTTCGCGCGCGACATCGACCGCATCGCGATCCAGCTCGAGAGCTTCATCGAGGAGTTCTCGAACATCCTGCAGCGCAACGCCGGCGCGATGCCCGCGCCGCCGAGCGGGCCGACGACACGCTGACGCCATGCCGCACGTGAGCCTGCGCGGTGGCGGCCGCCGCCGCACGATCAGCGAGATCAACATGGTCCCGTTCATCGACGTCATGCTGGTGCTGCTGATCATCTTCATGGTCACCGCGCCGCTCATCACGACCGGCGTGGTCGACCTGCCTAGCGTGGGCAACAGCAAACTGCGGCCCGAACATGTTGTCGAGCTCACGGTGGGTGCCGACGAGCAGTTGAAGCTGCGCGTCGACGGCAAGGAAGCCGCAACGCTCCGGCTGGCCGAAGTCGCAGCGCGGGTGAAGTCAGCGCAAGCGGGCGACATGCAGACACCCGTTGTCATCTCCGCCGACAAGGGCGTGAAATACGAGGTCGTCGTGGCAGTGATGGACGCCCTGCGCAGTGCGGGTGTTCAAAAGGTCGGCCTCCTGGTCAAGCAAGGCAAGCGGTGAGCGCGGCCGCGCTTCAGCACGACGCTTTCGCGCCCGCGCCGCTGCCGGGCCTGCGCTCGGGCTTCGGCCTGGCCGTCGCGGCGCACGTGCTGCTCGTGCTGGCGCTCGCCTGGAGCGTGAACTGGAAGGCGAGCGAGCCGGAGGGCGTGGTCGCCGAGCTGTGGTCCGCCGTGCCGCAGATCGCGGCGCCGCGGGCCTCGCCGGAACCGCCGCCGACGCCACCCGTCATCGCTCCGCGCCCGACGCCGACGCCGACGCCGACGCCGACGCCGACGCCGCCCGTCGCCGCTCCGCGCCCCACGCCGCCGCCGCTGCGCCGCGAGCCGTCGCCGGCACCGCCGCCACCACGTGAAGACGCGCAGATCGCCGTCGAGCGGGCCGCGCGCGAGAAGGAACGCCGCGCCGAGGTCGAGCGGGCCGAGCTGGCGCGCCAGGCCGAGAAGAAGCGCCGTAACGGGCTGCGCCGCGAACAGGAGGAGCAGCGTGAGGCGCAGCAGAAGCAGCGCCTCGCCGAAGAGCAGGCGGAGAAGAAGAAGGCGGCCGAGCAGGCACGCAAGGACGACGCGCGGCAGGCGGCCATCCGCGAGGCGAACCTGAAGAAGATGATGAGCCAGGCCGGCAGCGGCGAGGAGGCGAGCACCGGCACGGCGGCGCGATCGTCGGGTCCCTCCGCAGGCTATGCCGGCCGCATCAAGGCGCGCATCAAGCCGAACATCGTGCTCACCGGCGCTGTCGACGGCAACCCGACCGCCGAGGTCGAGGTGCGCCTGGCGCCCGACGGCACGATCGTCGGCCGCAAGATCACCAGGGGCAGCGGGTCACCGGTCTGGGACCAGACCGTGCTGCGCGCGATCGACAAGACCGAGGTGCTGCCGAAAGACATCGACGGCCGGGTGCCGGCGGTGATGGTGATGACCTTCCGGCCGGCCGAGTAGAGGCGGCCGCCGAGACCGGAGATTACGGCTCGAGGACGAGCTGCCGGACGTAGGCGATGCTGTGGCCGCGCGTGTTGTCGGCGTCGGCCCCGACCGCCACGCCGACGATCGGCGGCACCACCTCGCATTCGGCGCCGAAGGTGCGCGCGAAGTCGGCGACGAGGTCGCGCCGCTCCGGCACCCATCGGCCCTGCTTCTCGGTGCCGCTCTCGAGCACGATGTAGCGCAGGCGCCGCGTGAAGGCGTTGTCGAGGGCGGTGCCGGCGGCCAGGCGCGCGTCCCACACGTAGCAGAGCGTGGCCGCGGGCACGGGGTCGGCCGATCGCGCGCGAGCCAGCTTGAGCAGCTGGCGATCAGCGAACGAGAGCTTGTCCATCGGCTCGTCGAAAAACACGCAGACCTTGACCGCCGTGTCGTCGCCCGACTTGGCGCGCAGGTCGCTGTCGGCGAGCGGCCGGTCGAGGCGCCACTGCCACGCGAGGTGGCGGCCGGCCTGTGGCGCAAGCGCATGCACGAGGTTGCCGTACGACGCATCGGCCTCGATGCGCAAGGCGCGCCGACCCTCGACTTCGACGACGCCGAACTGCGTGAACGGCTTGGTCTGCTGCGGCAGGCCGACGACGTGCCAGGGCGCCGGCGGCTCGGAAGCGCTGCCCTCCAGCGGTTGGAGCGCCTGTTGCGCGAGTGCTGCCGAGCCGGCGCAGGCCAGCATGCAGGAGGCGACGAGGGACAGCGAGCGACGGGCCACGCCGCAGTCTGGACGCGCCAGCGCCGCGCCGCTGTCGGACGACGCCGCTGGCGCGCGCCGGGGCGCCGCGCCGGCGATCACGCGGCCGGCCCGAAACCCCCGCCGCCCGGCGTCTCGATCACGAAGACGTCGCCGGCGACGACGTCGACGCTGGCGATGTGGTCGAGCTCAAGCACCGTGCCGTCGGCCCGCTCGACGCGATTGAGCCCCGGCGCGCCGGCGCTGCCGCCGGCCATGCCGAAGGCGCCGTGGTAGCGGCCGTTCGACAGGATGGACGCCGTCATGGGCTCGAGGAAGCGCACGCGCCGCACGCCGCCGTCGCCGCCACGGAAGCGGCCGGCGCCGCCCGAGCCGGCGCGGACCGCGTAGCTGTCGAGCCGCACCGGGAAACGGAATTCGAGCACCTCGGGGTCGGTCAGGCGCGAGTTGGTCATGTGCGTCTGCACGACGGAAGTGCCGTCGAAGCCGGGCCCCGCACCCGAGCCGCCGGAGATGGTCTCGTAGTACTGGTGGCGCGCGTTGCCGAAGGTGAAGTTGTTCATCGTGCACTGCGACGAGGCCATCGCGCCCAGCGCGCCGTAGAGGCAGTTGGTGATGCAGGTCGAGGTCTCGACGTTGCCGGCGACCACCGAGGCCGGCGGCTGCGGGTTCAGCATCGAGCCGGCGGGGATGATCACCTTCAGCGGCTTCAGGCAGCCGGCGTTGAGCGGAATCTCGTCGTCGACGAGCGTGCGGAAGACGTAGAGGACGGCCGCCATGCACACCGCCGTCGGCGCGTTGAAATTGTTCTCCAGCTGCGCCGAGGTGCCGGTGAAATCGATCTCCGCGCTGCGCGCCGCCGCATCGACGCGGATGGCGACGCGAATCTGCGCGCCGTTGTCGAGCGGCAGCGTGAAGGCGCCGTCCTTCAGCCTCGTGACGACGCGCCGCACCGACTCCTCGGCGTTGTCCTGCACGTGCTGCATGTAGCCCTGCACGACGTCGAGGCCGTAGTGCGCGACCATGGCGTGCAGCTCGCCCACGCCCTTCTCGTTGGCGGCCACCTGCGCCTTCAGGTCGGCGATGTTCTGTGCCGGGTTGCGCGACGGCCAGGTGCCGCTTCGCAGCAGCGCGTCCATCTCCGCCTCGAGAAAGCGCCCGCCTTCGACGAGCTTCACGTTGTCGATCTGCACGCCCTCTTCCTCGATGCGCGTCGAGAACGGCGGCATGGAGCCCGGCGTCGTGCCGCCGATGTCGGCGTGGTGGCCGCGCGAGCCGACGTAGAAGGTCGGCCGGTCGCCGCCGCCGTGGCCCTCGAGGTACACCGGCGTCACCACGGTCACGTCGGGCAGATGGGTGCCGCCGTGGTACGGGTCGTTGAGCACGAACACGTCGCCCGGGCGCATGCGGCCCGCGTTGCGCGCGACCACGGTCTTGATCGACTCGCTCATCGAGCCGAGGTGCACCGGCATGTGCGGCGCGTTGGCGATGAGGTTGCCGGCGGCGTCGAACAGCGCGCACGAGAAGTCGAGCCGCTCCTTGATGTTCACCGAGTAGGCGGTGTTCTGCAGCTGCAGCCCCATCTGCTCGGCGATGTTCATGAACAGGTTGTTGAACACCTCGAGCAGCACCGGATCGACGCTGGTGCCGATCGCCGCCCGGGCGACGCGCGCCTCGACGCGTTCGAGCACGAGGTGGTCGAGCGCCGTGACGCGGGCGCGCCAGCCCGGCTCGACGACCGTGGTGGCGTTGCGCTCGGCGACGATCGCCGGGCCGTCGATGGTCTGGCCCGGCCTGGCGCTGTCGCGCTCGACCAGGCCAGCGTCGTGCCAGCGCCCGTCGCTGAACATGCGCACCGTCGCAGCCGCGGCCGCGGCGCCTGGAACCAGTGGATGACGCGCCTCGGCAGGCGCCTCGCCGGCACCGACCGCTTCCACCGAGACCGCCTCGACGACGAGGCGGCGGCCGGTCATGAGGAAGGCGAAGCGCTGCCGGTAGGCCGCCTCGAAGCCGGCCAGCAGGCCGGCCGCGTCGAAGCCGGCCTGCGGGCCGGCCGCGTCGGCGGGCACGACGAGCGCCGAGTCGGTGCCTTCATAGCGCAGGTGGACGCGGCGGCGCACCTCGATGCGGCCGGCCTCGACGCCCTGCTGTTCGAGGTCGGCAGCGGCCTCGCCGGCGAGCCGGGCGAGGAGCGCCTCGATCTGCGCCATCGCGCCGTCGAGCGGCCGCTCGAGCGCCGCCTGGCGCATCACCGTGCGGTCGGCCAGGCCCATGCCGTAGGCCGAGAGCACGCCGGCCAGCGGGTGGATGAAGACGCGCGTCATGCCGAGCGCGTCGGCGACGCGGCAGGCGTGCTGGCCGCCGGCGCCGCCGAAGCACTGCAGGGTGTAGCGGGTGACGTCGTAGCCGCGGGCGACCGAGATCTTCTTGATCGCGTTGGCCATCGCGCCGACGGCGATGTCGATGAAGCCCTCGGCCACCTGCTCGGCGCGGCGCTCGCCGCCGCCGGCCGCGGCGATGTCGGCCGCAAGCGCCGCGAAGCGGTCGGCTACGACCTCGGCGTCGAGCGGCTGGTCGCCGCCGTCGCCGAACACCTGCGGGAAGAACGCCGGCTGGATCTTGCCGACGGCGAGGTTGGCATCGGTCACGGTGAGCGGGCCGCCGCGCCGGTAGCAGGCCGGGCCGGGATTGGCGCCGGCGCTCTCCGGGCCGACGCGAAAGCGCGCGCCGTCGAAGGCCAGGATCGAGCCGCCGCCGGCGGCCACGGTGTGGATCGCCATCATCGGCGCGCGCACGCGCACGCCGGCGACGCGCGTCTCGAAGGCGCGCTCGAACTCGCCGGCGTAGTGGCTCACGTCGGTCGAGGTGCCGCCCATGTCGAAGCCGATCAGCTCGACCAGGCCACCTCCGCTGGACTCGGCTTCGTCGGAGCCGTCGGACGGGCGCCGGGCCGCCCCAAGGCCGGCCGCACCCCCTTGGGGGGCAGCGAACGTACCCGTGAGCGTGGGGGCATAGGTCCTCACCATGCCGACGATGCCGCCCGCCGGCCCGGACAGGATCGCGTCCTTGCCCTGGAAGGCGTGCGCACGCGCCAAGCCGCCCGACGACTGCATGAAGTAGAGCTCGACGCCGGGCATCTCGGCCGCGACCTCGTCGACGTAGCGGCGCAGGATGGGCGAGAGGTAGGCGTCGACCACCGTCGTGTCGCCGCGGCCGACGAGCTTCATCAGCGGGCTCACCTTGTGCGAGACGCTCACCTGCGTGAAGCCGGCCGCGCGGGCCAGGCGCTCGGCGGCGAGCTCGTGCGCGGTGTGGCGCCAGCCGTGCATGAAGACGATGGCGACGCTGGCCAGCCCGGCGGCGCGCGCCTCCTGCAGCCCGGCGGCGAGCCCGGCTTCGTCGAGCGGGCGCACGACCTCGCCGTCGGCGGCCACGCGCTCGTCGGCCTCGATCACGCGCGAGTACAGCAGCTCGGGCAGCACGATGCGGCGCTCGAACAGGCGCGGCCGGTCCTGGTAGGCGATGCGCAGCGCGTCGCCAAAGCCGGGGGTGATGACGAGCAGCGTCGGCTCGCCCTTCCTCTCCAGCAAGGCGTTGGTCGCGACCGTGGTGCCCATCTTCACCGACGCCACCTGCGCGGCGGTGACCGGCGCGTCGGCGCCGAGGCCGAGCAGGCGGCGGATGCCGGCGACGGCGGCGTCGCGGTACTGCGCCGGGTTCTCGGAGAGCAGCTTCAGCGTCGCCAGCGTGCCGTCGGGGCGCTTGCCGACGATGTCGGTGAAGGTGCCGCCGCGGTCGATCCAGAACTGCCAGCGCCGGTCGGTGCGGGTGCTCATCGCGCGTCGATTCGCTGGAACAGCACGAGGAAGCCGGAGCTCGTGGTGAGGGCGGTCGCGCCTTCGCAGACGAGGGCCAGGCCGGCCGAGACGAAAGGTGCGATCAGGGCAGCGTCGTGCTCGACGACCGCGCGTCGCGGCGACGCGCCGACGACCACGGGGTAGCGCACCGGCATCTCGAAGCTGCCCGGATGGCCGATGTCGCCGGGCAGGCGAGGGAAGCGGGTGTCGGGCATCAGCACGCCGAGCATCGCCGACGGGGCGCTCACAGAGACGACGCCGCGCGCGCGGCCTGGTCGTACAGCCCCGACATCGTGCGCAGCAGGCGCGCGCTCGCGCCGATGTCGGCGTTGCGCTCGGTGTCGAGATTGGCGATGAGGCAGGCCTCGCGCACCTCCCGGTACTTCGCCACCGCCGCGTCGCCGGCCGGCGACGGGCTGTAGAAGACCTCCTTGCCCGACTTGTCGGCATGGGCCAGCCCGGCGGCGACGAGCTTCTTCAGCGAGTAGCCGACGACGTGCGTGTCTTCGACGTTGAGCACGAAGCAGATGTCGCCGAGCTTCTTGTTGCGGGCGCGGTGGCAGATGTGGTGCAGCACCAGCACGTCGGTGATCGTGAGGTCGGGGCAGCCCGCCGCGGCCATGCAGCGCACCGCCCAGCGCGAGAATGCGTTCCACGAGACGATGAGGCCGAACTCCAGCTCCGACAGCTCCACGCTCATCGGCGAGACGAGATGCGAGGAAGAGACGATGCCGCGCGCGGCCTTCTTGGCGGGCGTTGGTTTGGCGGGCGCTGGTTTGGTGGACGCTGGTTTGGTAGGGATAGGTCTCATCGAAACGTTGAAAACTTATTGACAATTTATCTCCAATATTTCTAGACTGCAAGCCCTCGGGCAACAGCCGATGCGAAGCGACCGGGGCACGCTCTGTGCTTTCGTGCTTCTCACCCGCCGCCCTCCAACCGATGCCCGGAGCGTTCATGCCCTCATTCCACCGCCTCCTGTGGCCCGCCGCGCGGGCCGCCGTCGCCGGCGCGCTCGCCGTGCTCTCCTTCGCTGCCGCCGCGCAGACCAGGTGGGACCTCCCGGCGGCCTACCCGGCCTCCAACTTCCACACCGAGAACCTGGTCCAGTTCGCGGGCGACGTCGACAAGGCGACCGGCGGCAAGCTGAAGATCACCGTGCACGCCAACGCGTCGCTGTTCAAGGCCAACGAGATCAAGCGCGCGGTCCAGGGCGGCCAGGCGCCGATCGGCGAGGTGCTGCTGGTCAACTTCGAGAACGAGAACCCGATCTACGGCGCCGACGGCATTCCCTTCCTCGCCGCCAGCTACCCCGAGTCGAAAAAGCTCGCCGCGGCGCAGAAGCCCGTGCTCGACAAGCTGCTCGGTGCGCAGGGAATGCTGCTGCTCTACACCGTGCCGTGGCCGCCGCAGGGCATCTACGTCAAGAAGGAGATCGCCTCCGTGGCCGACATGCGCGGCCTGAAGTGGCGCGCCTACAGCCCGGCCACCGGCAAGATCGCCGAGCTCATCGGCGCCCAGCCGGTGACCATCCAGGCGGCCGAGCTGTCGCAGGCGCTCGCCACCGGCGTCGTCGAGAGCTACATGTCGTCGGGCTCGACCGGCTACGACTCGAAGAGCTACGAGTCGATCAAGTACTGGTACGACACCCAGGCCTGGCTGCCGAAAAACGGCGTGCTGGTCAACAAGGCCGCCTTCGACGCGCTCGACAAGCCGACCCAGGCCGCGCTGCTCAAGGCCGCCGCCGATGCGCAGGAGCGCGGCGCCAGGCTGAGCGAAGAAAAGAACGAGTGGTACAAGAAGGCGCTGACCGACAAGGGCATGAAGATCATGAAGCCGCCGGCCAAGCTGATGACCGACCTGCGCCAGGTGGGCACGATCATGCTCGCCGACTGGGAGAAGAAGGCCGGCGCCGACGGCCAGGCCGTGATCGGCGCCTTCCGCAAGTAAGCACGGGCGGCGCATGCGCAGCTTCCTCGACCGGCTCTACCTCGGCGCGGCCTACGTCGCGGCCGGCTGCGTGCTGATGATCATGGTGCTGATGATCGGCCAGAGCGTCCTGCGCGAGATGCACGTGCGCACCGGCGCGGTCAACGACGTCGTGTCCTGGCTGTGCGCCGCCGCCGCCTTCTTCGCCATGGCGCACGCCTTCAAGCACGGCGACTTCGTCCGCGTGACCCTGCTGCTCGAGAAGCTCCCGCACGCGGCGCAGAAGCGTTTCGAGCTGGCCGCACTCTCGATCGCCGCCGTGGCCGTCGCCTACCTGGCCTGGTGGGCCAACCGCTTCACGTACGACAGCTGGGCCTACAACGACATCGCCCAGGGCCTGCTGCCGATGCCGCTCTGGATCCCCCAGCTCAGCTTCGCCATCGGCTCGATCCTGCTGCTCGTCGCCGTGATCGACGAGCTCGTCATCGTGCTGCGCGGCGGCCGGCCGAGCTACGTCGTGGCCGTCGAGGAGCGCCACGCGAAGGGCGACTTCTCCTCGGAAGTCTGAGGACCGAACCCGGGCATGGACGTCCTCGTCGTCGGCGGCATCCTGCTCGTGCTCATGATGCTGCTGCTCACCGGCGGCGTCTGGATCGCGATGACGCTGGCCATCTGCGGCTGGGTCGGCCAGGCCTTCTTCACGACCACCCAGCCGGGCAAGAACCTGTTCTCGTCGTTCTGGGAATCGAACGCCTCGTGGGAGCTGGCCGCCCTGCCGCTCTTCATCTGGATGGGCGAGATCCTGTTTCGCAGCAAGCTCTCCGAAGAGATGTTCGAAGGCCTCGCGCCCTGGCTCAACAAGGTGCCGGGCCGGCTGATGCACACCACCATCCTCGGCTGCGGCATCTTCGGCTCGGTCTCGGGCTCCTCGGCCGCGACCTGCGCCACCATCAGCAAGGTCGCCCTGCCGGAGCTGCTGCGCCGCGGCTACGACGAGAAGATTGCCCTCGGCTCGCTCGCCACGGCCGGCACGCTCGGCATCCTGATCCCGCCGTCGATCACGATGGTGGTCTACGCGGTCGCCGCCGACGCGTCGATCATCCGCATCTTCCTGGCCGGCTTCCTGCCCGGGGTACCGCTCATGGCATAGGTCTCGGGCTA
>CAXSEJ010000090.1:0-9292 GCA_964236395.1 uncultured Rhizobacter sp. | reverse complement strand
GACGCTGCCCATCGTCTGCCGCTCGGAGACGCGCCGGTAGAGCTCCTCCATCCAGCCTTCGAGCGGCTCGGGCGGCGTGCCGGCACGCACGGCGGCCAGGCGCTCGCCGAGGCGGCGCACGCGATCGGCGTGCTCCGGCTGGTCGAAGTCGTTGTCGTCGAGGGCGGCCTCTAGGTAGAGCAGGCTGGTCGCCACTTCCATCGCCAGCGGTGCCGGCGGAGCGGCCTGCGCCTGCTGCGTCTGGACGACCGCCGCCTGCAGCTCGGCGGCGAACGACTCGCCGAACGGAAAGAGCTTGCGCAGCGAATCGCCGACGAGCGCGAACTGCTCCGAGAGGCCGGCCAGGCGGTGCATCTCGCCGCCTGCCGTGGCCGACCAGGCCTCCTTGGCGGCCACGACGCGCTTCTTGGCGTGCGTGACGATGGCCGGATCGAAGCGGCCGAGCACGCTCACGGCGTAGTCGACCGGCACCTGCTCCGTCAGCCCGAACGCATGGCGCACGGCGGTGAGGCGCGGCACCTTGGCACGGCCGGCGACTCCGGCCTGCGAGCAGAAGAAAAGCACGTCGCGGGCGAGCCGCTCGGACACGTCGGAATCGCCGCGCTGGAGGATGCGGAACTGGGCAAGCAGGCGCGATGCCACCCGTTTGGTGAAGACGTCGAAGGCGAGCAGGCCGTGGTGCTGCGCCTCGAACAGGCCCGCGGCCAGGTTCCAGAAGGTGCGCACCTGCGGGTGGGCGGAGCCGGCGGCCAGGCCGGCGCAGATCTCGCTCATCCTGGCCGCGGCGGTGAGCGCCTGCGTGCCGCGCATCAGCGAAAGCAGGTTGCCTTCGAGCTCGGCGCGCACGATCGAATCGGCGGTGCGCGGCACCACGTCGGGGTCGCTGGCGACTTCGCGCCAGCGCCAGTCCATGGCCCACAGGTCGGCGGGGTGCACGCGCTCGGCCTCGACGGCCTCCTGCACGGCGCGGTACTGCGGGAACAGCGAAAGCGGCGAGACCTGCTTGCCGGCGAGCGTGCGGCTCAGGAAGTCGAGCAGTCCGAACGACGAGCGCTCGATGTCGGCGACGAGCTCGGCGGTGAGCGACTGCGGCCGGCCGATGCTGCGTTGCACGGCCGTCTCGCTGGCGCGCAGCACGATCGCCGCGGCCGGCAGGCCGACGAGCTCGAGCGCGCCGACGCCCTGGTGAAGCTGTGAGCGGGCCGTGCGCAGCACGCCGGGGTCGACGCTGTCGATGTCGGAGCCGGTGACCGCCTCGGCGTCCTTCAGGAAGCGGCGCAGCGACTTGTGGGCGGCATCGAGCGAGCGGCGCAGCTCTTCGTGCACCCAGGCGATGGCGCTCAGGTCGTCGGCATGGATGGCGGCGGGCGCGGCGTCGCCGTCGCCCTCGGGGAGCTCCAGGGTGCTGTCCATCACGGCGTCAGGCGATCTTGAATCGCGACACCGACTGGCGCAGCTCCTCGGCCGTGCGCGACAGCTCGCGCACCATCTGCGCGGTGGAGCGCGTGCCGTCGCCGGTCTGCTCGGTCACCGCGAAGATGTGCTGGATGTTGGCTGCCACGACGTTGGCGGACTTGGCTTCGGAAAGCGACTGCTGAGAGATCGAGGCCACGCCCTCGGTCAGCTGCCGGGTGATGCGGTCGATCTCGTTCAGCGCCGTGCCGGCCGCGTCGGACAGTTGCGTGCCCTCGACCACGCCCTGCGTCGATCGCTCCATGGCGCCGACGGCGTCCTGCGTGTCGGTCTGAATCGTCTTGACCAGCGCCGCGATCTGGCGCGTGGCGTCGGCCGAGCGCTCGGCCAGACGCTGAACTTCTTCGGCCACGACCGAGAAGCCGCGACCTGCCTCCCCGGCGGACGCAGCCTGGATCGCGGCGTTGAGCGCCAGCACGTTCGTCTGCTCGGTGATGTCGGAAATCAGCTCGGTGATCTCGCCGATCTCCTGCGACGACTCGCCGAGCCGCTTGATCCGCTTCGAGGTTTCCTGGATCTGGTCGCGGATGGAGTTCATGCCGCCGATGGTGTTCTGCACCGCCTGCCGCCCCGTCTCCGCCGCCTGCAGCGACTGACGCGCCACCTGCGCCGTCTCCTGCGCCTGCGCCGACACGTTGTTGATGCGGCCGGCCATCTGCAGCACCGACTCGCCGGTGTCGCGGATCTCGCGCAGCTGCTCGGACGAGGTGGCGAGCAGCTCGCTCGAGTTTGCTTCGACCTGTTCCGTGGTCGAGGTCACCCGGGCCGCGGTGCCCTGCACCTGCGAGACCAGCGTGCGCAGCTCCTCGACCGTGTAGTTCACCGAGTCGGCGATGGCGCCGGTGATGTCTTCGGTCACCGTCGCCTGCTGTGTCAGGTCGCCTTCGGCGACGCTCTGCAGCTCGTTCATCAGGCGCAGGATCGCTGCCTGATTCGCGTCGTTGACGCGCTTGGCTTCCTTTTCCTGCTCTTCCGCCTCGACCCGCCGCGTCTGCGCCAGCGAGGCCCGCTGGCCCTGGTCGCTCACGTACAGGCGCAGCAGGCCGGCACCGCCGAGGAGGACGAACAGGGCCGAAAGGACGATCAGGAAGATGGTCCCGCCGCCGGTGCCCGACTCGAAGCCCAGCCGCTCCTGCACGCCCTGGAGCTCTTTGAGCAGCGGCTCGCTGTCGGCAATGATGGCGTTCTGCGCTTCGCGCGCCGCGTTGAGCGCGGCCATGCCGCCCAGGACGACGCCACCTCGCGCCTTGGTCTCGTGGTACATCTTGCCGAGCGCGAGGAGGCGCTCGCGCTGCTGCGGTTCACGCGTGCCCGGCAAGCCCATCTGCGGGCTGCCGTCGAGCAGCGCCTTGCTCAGGTCGTCGAACTGGTTGAGGTCCTTGCCGAGCAGGAACACCGCCTCGGGATTCACACCTTCGGCGGTCAGGAACTCGTTCGCCGACTTGCCGATGCGTTGGGTGAGCATGGCGAGCTGGCCGAGCGTCGAGATCTCCACGGGGGAAGCATCGCGCTGCAGCTTTAGCGCGAGCAGTCCCTCGGCGGCTTCCAGCAGCTCGAACGACTGGCGGTTGATCGCACGCAGCGACTGGCCGACGTCGGTGAGCACCTTCTGCTGCGCCAGCACCACGCCGGCGTTTTTCTCGGCACGATCGACCAGCGGCAGCACGCTGTCGAGCGCGACCTGCACGTCGCCAGGCGCAGCGGCGACGCTGCCCTGCCCGGTCTTGAGGCTGCGCACGTTCTTGGCCAGCACATCGGCGCTCTCGCGCACTTCGGGAAAGGCCTCTGCGCTGCCGATCAGCGCCTGCGACACGGCCTTGGCGAGCCGCTGCGACTGCATCAGCGCCTGACCTGTAGCGGCGACCTGCGACGAGCCGCGGCTCGCCGACACCAACGACAAGATGCTGAACAGGATCAGGCCCAACAGGCCGAGGCCGAGCACGCCGAGCATGATCTTCTGCTGCTGGGCGGCAGGCCGGCCGCCGATGAAGGGCAGCGGCGAGCCGCTGGCGGCCGCGACCGGATCGGCTTCCTGCAGGCGCGTCTCGCTGAACTCGGCCGCCTCCGACGGCATCGCCTCGGAAATGATGGAGGGCGACGATGCGATCGGCTCGTGGCCCGACTGCAGCGGCTGCACGTCGAACGCGGCGGACGCGTCGAGCCCGGACAGCGGCAGGTCGGTCGGCCGAGACGCGGCCGAGCCGCCCGCCTTGGCGGAGGCGTTCGCGAACGCGGCGTCGTGTTCGAGCACGTCGTCGCCCGCTTCGGCACCCCGGCCGCCCCACCCCTTCATCTTGTTCACGAAGCTCATATGGCCCTCTTTCGTTGTGCCGTTCGGCACGCCTCAGCCGACGATCCTCAGGAACGATTCGTTGCCCGCCAACTCGCCGAGATTCAGTTCCTGCCACACGCGCGACGAGGCGTCGCGAAAGCGCGCCCCGGCGAACGCGGGCCGATCGAAGCCGTCGTCGGCATCGCGTGTCAGTTCGTCTTCGCTGCGCAGGCCCGACAGGCGGTCGACGAGCAGCACGCAGTTGATGTTCAGTTCCTGGTTGAAGCCGACCAGACGCGCCTGATCACGGCCCGGCTCGACCGCTTTCACGCCGAGAAAGCCGGCGAGGTCGACGACGCCGTGCAGGTGCCCGCGCAGATTGGCCACGCCCAGAAACCAGCGGTGGCTGTGCGGCACGGCGACGAGCGGCGACATGGCGAAGATCTCGCCCGCGTCCTGCAGTGGAAACAGGAAGCCGCGCGAGCTGCACTCGACCGCCAGCCACGACTTGGCAAGCGGCTCGGTTCGCGCCGCCTGCAGACGGTCGGCAAGCCGGGTCTGGAGCTCGCGCAGTGCCTGCTTGTTCGCCATTCACCGAATCCGTCGCCGTGCGTCGAATCAGGGCTGATCGAAGGCGCGGATCTTGGCCATCAGCTCGGTCGCGTCGACCGGCTTGACGATGTAGTCGCGTGCGCCCTGGCGCATGCCCCAGACCCTGTCGGTTTCCTGGTTCTTGCTCGTGCACATGATCACCGGCACGGTCGAGAAGCGCGGATCGCGGGTGATGGCGCGTGTCAGCTGGAAGCCGTTCTGGCCGGGCATGACCACATCCATCAGGATCAGGTCGGGCTTGTCTTCGCCGAGTCGCTTCATGGCCTCTTCGCCGTTCTCGGCGGTGCGCACGGCGAAGCCGTTCTTGCCGAGCAACTCGGACAGATGGTGCAGCTCGGTCTTCGAATCGTCGACGAGCAGGATCTTCTGGATCGGCATGGCGGGCTCTCGGATTCGCGTCTCAGGCAGCGCGGCGGTGCTGCTGCACCGCCTGCAACAGCTGGTCTTTGGTGAACGGCTTGGTGAGGTAGTCCTCCGAGCCGACCATCCGGCCGCGCGCCTTGTCGAACAAGCCGTCCTTCGACGACAGCATGATGATGGGCACGGTCTGGAACTTGGCGTTGCGCTTGATGATCGCGCACGTCTGGTAGCCGTCGAGGCGTGGCATGAGGATGTCGCAGAAGATCAGGTCGGGGTCGTGGTCGTTGACCTTGGAGAGCGCATCGAAGCCGTCTTCGGCGAGGAGCACCTCGTAGCCGCCCTGCTTGAGAAAAATTTCCGCACTGCGCCGGATGGTGTTGCTGTCGTCGATGACGAGCACCTTGAGTCCTGCGCTGTCGGCTTCGGCCGCGTTCGTCACCTGGTGTTCTCCTCGACGACCTGTTTGCCGATGCGTTGGGGGTGCGCAGTCAGATCTGCACCATCTCGAAGTCTTCCTTGCGGGCACCGCATTCCGGACAGGTCCAGTTCATCGGCACATCGGCCCACGCCGTGCCCGGTGCCAGACCGTGCTCCGCATCGCCCGCCGCTTCGTCGTAGATCCATCCGCAGATCAGGCACATCCAGGTCTTGGGGTCGCTCACGTTTGCCTCGGGCCGGGGATGCCTTCACTACAATGCAAACAGATTGTAGGCACGGGGCTTTGCAGAAAAGCAAGGCTGTGCAGGTACATACGCCACATTGTTCACGTTCGGCTAGAGGTCTGGCGAGACCCTTTGGCGAACGGCTTTCCACGCCGCTCCGCAAGCATCAATGACTGCCCTTCCCCCTGCCGCCGAGGCCGAGTCCAACGAGCTCGAAGAGCAGCCGGCACCGGCCTGCGTGATGAGCTTCAACGTGAGCGACCCGAGCGGCGCGGGCGGCTCGGCCGGCGACGTGTCGACGATCGCGGCGATGGGCGCCCACGCGCTGCCCGTCGTCACCAGCATCGTCATGCGCGACACGGCAGAGATCTTCGACCACCACGCGATGGACGCCGACGTGATCGTCGAGCAGGCGAGGAGCGTGCTCGAAGACGTGACCATTGCCGCCTGGAAGGTGGGCTTCCTCGGCTCGACCGAAGGTGTGAGCGCGGTCGCGGAGATCCTCTCCGACTACCCCGACGTGCCCCTCGTTGCCTACCTGCCGAACCTCGCCTGGGTCGAGGAGGACGAGCAGCAGGCCTACCTCGAGGCGTTTCGCGACCTCGTCCTGCCGCAAACCGAAGTGCTCGTCGGCAGCCACCAGACGCTCACCGACTTCCTGTTGCCCGAGTGGGAAGGCGAGCGGCCGCCGTCGTCGCGCGAGCTTGCGGTCGAGGCCAGCAAGCACGGCGCGCGTTACGTGCTGGTGACCAGCATGCCGCTGCCCGACCAGTTCCTCGACAACGTGCTCGCTTCTGCGCAAGGGGCCATCACCGGCGAGAAGTTCGAGCGCTTCGACACCACCTTCGTCGGCGCAGGCGAGACGCTCTCTGCGGCGCTTGCTGCGCTGCTTGCGACCGGGGTCGAGCTCCACGCCGCCGTCGGCGAAGCGCTCGCCTTCCTCGACCAGGCGCTCGACGCCGGTTTTCGGCCCGGCATGGGCAACGTCGTGCCCGATCGCTTCTTCTGGGCCTTGCCCGGCGAGGAGGAAGGCGAGGTCGACCCGGAGCCGACGGAAGAAGCGGCCAAGGAGGCCGACGCGACGACCGCGCCGCGCAATCCCCGCCATGTCCACTAACGAGGCGCTGTTCGAGAAGGCGCGCCGGGTCATTCCGGGCGGCGTCAATTCGCCGGTGCGCGCGTTCCGGGCCGTGGGCGGCACGCCGCGCTTCATCGTCCGCGGCGACGGCGCCTGCATCGTCGACGCGGAAGGCAAGCGCTACATCGACTACATCGGTTCCTGGGGGCCGATGATCCTCGGCCACCGGCACCCGGCCGTGCAGGCCGCGGTGCACGAGGCCGTCGACCAGGGCCTCTCGTTCGGCGCCCCGACCGAGCGCGAGACCGAGCTCGCCGAAGCCATCCTGCGCCACGTGCCGAGCATGGAGATGCTGCGCTTCGTGAGCTCGGGCACCGAGGCGGCGATGAGCGCGCTGCGTCTGGCCCGCGGCGTCACGGGCCGCAACGTGATCGTCAAGTTCGAGGGCTGCTACCACGGCCACGCCGACGCACTCCTGGTCAAGGCCGGGTCGGGGTTGGCCACCTTCGGCCACCCGACCAGCGCCGGCGTGCCCGCTGCCGTGGTCCACGACACCCTCGTGCTCGAGTACGACAACCTGGCGCAGCTCGAAGAGGCGTTCGCCCTGCGCGGCGCCGATATCGCCTGCGTGATGATCGAGCCGATCGCCGGCAACATGAACTTCGTTCGCGCCAGCGTGCCGTTCATGAAGCGACTGCGCGAATTGACGACGCGCCACGGCGCCCTGCTCGTCTTCGACGAGGTCATGAGCGGCTTTCGCGTCGCCCTCGGCGGTGCCCAGTCGATCTACGCCGCGGCGCTGCCCGGCTTCGAGCCCGACATCTCGGTGTTCGGCAAGGTCATCGGCGGCGGCATGCCGCTCGCGGCCTTCGGCGGCAAGCGCGCCGTCATGGAGCAGCTGGCGCCACTCGGGCCGGTCTACCAGGCGGGCACGCTGTCGGGCAACCCTGTCGCCACGGCCTGCGGGCTGGCGACGCTGAAAGAGATCGCCAAGCCGGGCTTCTTCGAGGCGCTCGGCGCACGCACCCGTGAGCTCACGGCCGGGCTGCTCGAGGCCGCGCAAGGCGCCGGCGTGCCGCTTTGCGCCGATTGCGAAGGCGGCATGTTCGGCTTCTTCTTCGCCAACGAGCTGCCGCGCCACTACGGCGAGGTCATGGCCACCGACAAGGCGCACTTCAACCGCTTCTTCCACGCCATGCTCGACCGCGGCGTGTACCTGGCCCCGGCGATGTACGAGGCCGGCTTCGTGAGCGCGGCCCACTCGGCCGCCGATATCGAAGAGACCGTCGACGCCGCCTCGGCGAGCTTCGCGGCCTGAACCCGCCGTCGCGCCTCAGGCAGGCGACGAGCGCAGGCCGTACGCCTTGCCGGCCAGGAACAGGTACTCCGCCCGGGCGACGGCCTCGCCCTTCTCGCCGCTGAACGTGAAGCCGACGACGGCCAGACGCGCGCCCGGCTGGATCTCCGCGACCTGCCACGCTTCCATGCGGGTGAGCGGCGCGAGCTCGATTTCCCAGACCGCGTCGCGCCGTGTCGGCAGTCGAGTCGCGGCGAGCAGCCTGGCGCCGTCGACCTGCGCCGACTGTGCCGGCAAGGCACGCCCGGCCAGGTCGGCGGGCAGGCGCAGGTCGGGCGCCACGCGCAGCATCACTTCGGCGTGCGGATTGCGCCACACGACCTTCTCGGCGGTGCCTTCGAGGTAGATGGGCCGGTCCTGGTCGAAGCCGCTCCAGCCGTGGTGAGCGAACGCAGGGCGCAGGATTGCGGCGAGGCCGAGCGAGGCGATGACGTGACGTCGATCCATGGGGCTTGCTCCCGAGCGCGGCGCCGGCCGTCAGCGGTAGGCGATCCAGCGCCCGCAGATGATGACGCCGACCCATAGCCCCAGCGACAGTGCGGTCTGCAGCTTGCCGAGCCGGTCGGCGGCGGCGACGCCACCGCGCCGGTGCAACCACACCGCGTTGCTGCCAGCCACGAACAACAGCAGCATCTTGATGACGAAGGCGCGGTTGCGGACCATCTCCTCGGCCTGGCCCGCGAACATCAGCAGACCGCTGGCTGCCGCCAGGCCGAAGCCAAAGGCCGTGACCGGCAAGGCGAGCCGTGCCAGGGCGCCCGGATCGATGCCGGTACCGCGCCCCCAGACGCGGAGCTCGAACACGGCCAGGCTGCCGAGCAGGAGGCCGATGCCGACGATGTGTGCCGCCTCGAGCAAGGGATAGGCGAAAGCGCTCGACTGGATCCACTGCATGACGTGCGCATTCTGCGGCGGCAGCGCTCCCTAGAATGAGCCGATGCACCTGCACATCCTCGGCATCTGCGGCACCTTCATGGGCGGCCTGGCCGCGCTGGCGCGTGAGGCCGGCCACCGCGTGACGGGCTGCGACGCGAACGTCTACCCGCCGATGAGCGAGCAGCTCGCCGCGCTCGGCATCGAGCTCACGGAGGGTTACGACCCGGCCCAGACCGCGCTGGCGCCCGACCTGTTCGTCGTCGGCAACGCCATCTCGCGCGGCAACCCGCTCCTCGAAGCCGTGCTCGATGCCAACCTGGCCTACAGCAGCGGCCCGCAGTGGCTGGCCGAGCATGTGCTCGCCGGTCGTCATGTGCTCGCGGTGGCCGGCACGCACGGCAAGACCGGCACCACCTCGATGCTGGCCTGGCTGCTGGACAAGGCCGGCCTTGCACCCGGCTTCCTGGTCGGCGGCGTGCCGCTCAACTTCGGCGTCTCGGCGCGGCTCGGCGGCGCCGGCGCGCCCTTCGTCATCGAGGCCGACGAGTACGACACCGCCTTCTTCGACAAGCGCAGCAAGTTCGTCCACTACCGGCCGCGCA
>CAXSEJ010000089.1:0-9340 GCA_964236395.1 uncultured Rhizobacter sp. | reverse complement strand
ACTTGTGGCCGTCGGTGCCGCCGAAGCTCTTGGCCAGCTCGACCGCCTCGTTGATCGCCACCTTGTACGGAATCTCGATGCAGTGGCCGAGCTCCCAGGCGCCGAGCAGAAGCACGCCGTGCTCGATCGGCGAGAGCTGCCCCGTGGGCCGGTCGAGATGACGGCGCAGCATCTCGTCGATGGCCGACGCTTCGGCGATGGCGCCGTGCAGCAGGCGCTCGAAGTGGCCGGTGTCGGACCTGGCGAAACCTTCCATCTCGCGCACATGGGCCTCGACCACGCCGGCGTCGGCACCGCCGACGAGCCATTCGTAGAGGCCCTGGAGGGCGAACTCGCGCGCCCGCCGCCGTGCCGACTTCGACACCGGGCGGCGGCCGCTCGCCGGCTTCGCCGCAGCTTTGGCTGCGGCCGTGGCCGGGGCCGGCTCGTGCTCGTCGCTCAAGACAGGTCCTCGAGCAGGTTGGCCATCTCGACCGCCACCCGGGCCGCGTCGCGCCCCTTCTCCTCGCTGCGCGCTTCGGCCTGGGCCACGTTCTCGCACGTGAGGATGGCGTTGGCGACGGCGATGCCGTGGTCGAGCCCGACCCGCGTGACCGCGGCGCCGCTCTCGTTGGCGACGAGCTCGAAGTGGTAGGTCTCGCCGCGGATGACGCAGCCGATGGCGATCAGCGCGTCGTGCTCGTCGGCGTCGGCGAGGGCGCCCAGGGCGACGCCGATCTCGAGCGCGCCGGGCACCTGCACGTGGGTGATGTCGTCGGCGGCGACGCCGAGGGCGACGAGCTCCGCCTTGCAGGCGGCGGCGAGGCGATCGGTCAGGCTGGCGTTGAAGCGCGCCTGGACGATGCCGATGTGCAGGTCGCGGCCGTCGAGACGGGCGGCCGCGCCCCGCTCAGCGTGGCGCATGGGCCACGCCGGCCGGCACCGCGACCACCGGCTCGTCGGCGACGAAGCCCGTCACCTCGAGGCCATAGCCGACCAGGCTCGGCATGCGGCGCGGGCTGCCGAGCAGCTTCATGCGGGCGATGCCCAGGTCGCGCAGGATCTGCGCGCCGATGCCGTAGGTGCGCAGGTCCATCGGCTGCGGCGGGCGCAGGGCGCCGCGCCGGCGCGCCAGCACCTGGGGCAGCAGCTCGGCGGCCGATTCGCCGCAGTTCAGCAGCACGGCGGCGCCGCGGCCACTGGCCTGCACCGCGGCCAGCGCGCGCGGCAGCGGCCAGGAGTGGTCGCCCGGGCCCGCGTCGAGCAGGTCGAGCACCGAAAGCGGCTCGTGCACGCGCACCGTCACCTCGTCGCTCGCCGACCACGTGCCGCGGCTCAGCGCGAGGTGCAGGCCGCCGGTGCGGTCGGTGTAGGCGGCGCAGTCGAACTCGCCCTGCGGCGTGAGCATCTTTCGCGTGCCGGCACGCTCGATCAGCGACTCGGTGCGGCTGCGGTGCTCGATGAGGCTGGTGATCGTGCCGATCTTCAGGCCGTGCCGCTGGCCGAACTCGATGAGGTCGGGCAGGCGTGCCATCGTGCCGTCGTCGTTCATCACCTCGCAGATCACGCTCGCCGGCGACAGGCCGGCCATCGCCGCCAGATCGCAGCCGGCTTCGGTGTGGCCGGCACGCATGAGCACGCCGCCGTCCTGCGCCTGCAGCGGGAAGATGTGGCCGGGCTGAACGAGGTCGGCCGGGCGGGCGTCGCGGCGCACGGCGGCTTGCACGGTGCGCGAGCGGTCGGCGGCCGAGATGCCGGTGGTCACGCCCTGCGCCGCCTCGACGGAGACGGTGAACGCGGTGCCGTGCTGGGCGCCGTTCTTCGCCGTCATCGGCGGCAGCTGCAGGCGTTCGCAGCGCTCGCGCGTGAGCGTGAGGCAGATCAGGCCGCGCGCGTGGCGCGCCATGAAGTTGATCGCCTCCGGCGTGACGCGGTCGGCGGCGAGGATCAGGTCGCCTTCGTTCTCGCGGTCTTCCTCGTCGACGAGGATGACCATGCGGCCAGCGGCCAGCTCGGCGACGAGTTCGGGGATCGGAGCGATGGCCATGGCGGAAATTGTAGGTGGCGCGAGGTTCAGGCCGTGGCGAGCATGCGCTCGACGTAGCGGGCGATCGTGTCGACCTCGAGGTTGACCTTGGCGCCGGGTTCGAGGTGGCGCAGCGTGGTCCGGGCGACGGTGTGCGGGATCAGGTTGACGCTGAACTCGCAACCGTCGGCACCGTCGACGACGGCGTTGACGGTGAGGCTGACGCCGTCGACCGCGATCGAGCCCTTGAGGGCGAGGAAGCGGGCCAGCGCCGCCGGCGCCTCGACGCCCAGCTGCCACGACTCGCCGACGCGCTCGAACACCGAGACGGTGCCGGTGCCGTCGACGTGGCCGCTGACGAGATGGCCGTCGAGCCGGTCGCCGGCGCGCAGCGCCTTTTCCAGGTTCACCTCCCCCGGCGCAGCCAGGCCGGCGGTGCGGGCCAGGCTCTCGGCCGAGACCTCGACCTGGAAGCGCGCCGCCGCCGCATCGAGCGAGATCACGGTCATGCAGGCACCGGCCAGGGCGATGCTGTCGCCGATGGCCACGCCGTCGAGGTAGCCGGCCGGCGCCTCGATCGTCAGCGCGGTGCCGTAGCTCGCGTCGCTGCCCAGCGACTTGCCTGCGACGATGCGGCCGATGCCGCTGACGATGCCGGTGAACATGCACCGATTGTCGTCGTCATCATCATCGTCGTCGTCATCGACAGACGCCGGGTCGCCGAGGCCTCAGGTTGCGGCCGGCAGAAGCGGCCGCAGCAGCAGCCGCAGGTCGTCGCCGACCGGATCGATGCGCGTGTAGGCAAAGGCGAGCGCGTCGTCGAGTCGGGCCAGCGGCGCCAGCGCCGCCAGGCCGCGGCCCGGGCCGACGAGGCGCGGCGCGACGTAGACGAGCAGCTCGTCGACCAGCCCGGCGGCGAGCAGCGAGGCGTTCAGCTTCTCGCCGGCCTCGACATGGAGCTCGTTGACGCCGCGGGTGCCGAGATCGGCGAGCAAACCGGCCAGGTCGACCTTGCCGTGCGCGCTCGGCCGCAGCGCCGTCTCGACACCGCGCGCTTCGAGGGCAGCGCGCCGCGCCGCGTTGTCGACGGCGCCGACCACCAGCACCTGGCCGGGCGGCGCGACGATGCGGGCCGAGGGCGACGTCTCGAGACGCGAATCGACGACCACGCGCAGCGGCTGGCGGGCAGTGCGGACGAGCCGCACGTCGAGCCGCGGATCGTCGTCGCGCACCGTGCCGACGCCGGTGAGCACCGCACCGGCGCGCTTGCGCCAGGCGTGGCCGTCGGTGCGCGCCGCTTCGCCGGTGATCCACTGGCTGGTGCCGTCGGCGAGCGCGCTGCGGCCGTCCAGCGAGACGGCGATCTTCATGCGCAGCCAGGGCCGGCCGCGCTCCATGCGCGAGACGAAGCCGATGTTCAGCTCGCGTGCCTCGTGCTCGCACGGTCCCCACTCGACCGCGATGCCGGCGGCGGCGAGGCGGGCGCCGCCGCGCCCCGAGACCAGCGGATTGGGGTCGCGCAAGGCGATCACGACACGGCCGACGCCGGCGGCCACCAGCGCGTCGGCGCACGGCGGCGTGCGACCGTGGTGCGAGCACGGCTCGAGCGTCACGTGGACGGTGGCGCCGTGCACGTCGCAGCCGCGCGCCGCGGCGTCCTGCAAGGCCATCACCTCGGCGTGCGGGCCGCCGGCCTCCTGGGTGTGGCCCCGGCCGATCACGCTGCCGTCGGTGCCGACGATCACGCAGCCGACGCGCGGGTTCGGGTCCGAGAGCCCGATGGCCCGCTCGGCGAGGCCGAGCGCCTCGCGCATCGGGGCTTCGGCCGCAGGGTAGGAGGTCGGCGTCATGCGCTTGCGACTATCGCTCACCGCGCGGCTCACGGCTGATGCGCCACGGTGCCGAGGTCGGCGTGGACGACCACGCCTTCGCCGGTGAGGCGCACTGCCGGCGCCGTCGGGCAGCCGGCGTCGCCGCGCACGACGAGGAAGTTCTGCGCCGGCAGGGTCGCGGCGACGTCGCGGTAGTCGGCCGGGTGCTCGGCATTGGCGTCGACGGCGCCGCTGCCGTCGGCGTCGTGCGCGAAGCGGCAGACCCGGCGCTGCGCGGCGCCGGTGCCGATCGTCCAGCCGCTGCCGGCGACGAGGTCGGCCCGCCCCGACCAGCGCCCGTCGGGGCGCGGCACGACCACGCAGTGCCAGGCCACGAAGCGGTCGCTGGCCAGGCTGCGCGCTTCGCTGAAGCACTCGGGTGGCGTCGGATAGAGGCCGCCGTCGAGCGCGAGCGCCACGCCGACGGGCGGCGGTGCGTCGTCGGCCGGTGCCGCCACCGCGGGCAACGCCGACGTGAAGCGGATCGTGCCGCCGACGAGCAGCAGGCGGCCGGCCGTGCAGGCCGACAGGTCGTTCGTGCCGAGGTTCGAGGTCGCCACCGAGGCGGCGACGCTGCAGCGCGCGACGACCGAGCCGCTGACGTTGTCGAAGACCAGGAACAGCGCGGCGAGGGCGGCTGGCTTCCAGGCGCTGCGCCCGTCGCCGAGGTCGCGCGCGTCGACCGGCACGGCCGGCGCACGGCCGCCGGCACCGCGCGGTGCGGCGCCGATCGTGCCGGCACCGAGGCCGAGGGCGCCGGCATAGGCCGGGTTGCTGCCGGCGATGAACGATGCCAGCACGACCTCGCGGGCGGTGCCGCTGCGATCGCTCCACGCCACCCGCACCGTGACCGCCTTGGCACCCGCGAAAGCCGCGTCGTCGACGCTGCGCGCCACGCGGTAGGCGGTGTTCGAGGCGCCCGGCGTCGCGGTGGCAGAGGCATCGGCGATCGCATCGTAGGCGCGGACGCCCGGACCGGCGGCGACTGCGGAGAAGGCACGCAGCTCCTCCATCTCTTCTTCGCCCAGTCGCACCGCCTCGGCACGCTGGCGAGCGACGTCGCCTTCGGCGCGCATCTGCCGCTGCACCTGGGTCGCGCCCAGCGTGGTGCCGGCGAGCACGACGCAGGCGACGAGCGACTCGAGCAGGCTGACGCCGCGCTGGCGGCGTGGAGCGATCGGGACCATGCGGTTCATGTCAGAAGTCCTTCCAGCTGCCGTTGACGCGCACGAAGCTGCCGGCGCGCTCGACGAGGTGATCGAGGAGCGCCGCGTCGTGCGCGACGTCCGCTGCGGCATCGCCGGTGAAGTCGCCGGCGACGAGCGCGGCGCCACGGATGAGTGCGGCGGGTGCCGTCGCGCCGTTCCAGCGCACGCCGGCGGCGTGGACGACGCCGTGCACGGTGACTGCGCCAGTGAGCGTCAGCGCGCCGCGGGCGACGAGCACGACCGGGTCCTCGGCCGTGCCGAAAGCGACCGGGCCGTCGAGCGCGGCGTCGCCGTCGACGAAAAGGAGCCGGCTGCCGGCGGCCGCCGCGGCGCGCAAAGCCGCGTTGCAGTCGCCGGTGCACGCGACCCGGGTCACCGCCGGCTGCGCGCCCCAGGCCGCGACGTTCATGCCGAACCAGCGCGCGAAGAAGCGGTCGGCGTCGAGGCCGGCGAGCGTGGCGTCACCGGCGACCAGCGAGCCGGCGAGCGACGAGCCGGCCGGTGCGGTGAGACGAAGCCCGGGGGCCGCGACGACGCCGCCGGCGTGCAGTGCCAGGCCGCCGGTCGCGCCGTCGCGCTGGTGCACGCCGAGCGCGGCGGGGCCGACGTTCACGTCGCCGCGGACCGTGAGCGCGGCGACCGGCGCGGATCGGAGGGCCGGCAGCAGCGCCAGCACGGCCTCGACGCGGCTGGTGGCGTCGTTCGTCGCGGTCACGGCGGCGGCGAGGCAGTCGGCATCGTGGCGCGTGCAGCCGACCGAGACGATGCGCACGATCCCCGCCTGCGCCACGGTCGAGAACTCGATGGCGAAGGCCGGCGCGGTGGCATTGCCGGCCGGCGCGGCCAGCGCGATCTCGCCATCGACGGGGCAGCTGCAGACCCAGCCGGCGGCGCCGCGCACGCACGCAGCGCGGACAGGCGCCGGCGTGCCGGCGTCGTTCCAGGTGGCGGCCAGCCAGCGCCCGTCGCCAGCCGGCGAGCGCAGCCAGCGTGCGCGCAGCGGCGTCGCCGCCGGGTCGGCGCTCGGCCGGCAGTCGGCCCCGGCGCGGGTCGGGTCGTTGAGCCGCGCCTGCGCCCACTCGATGCCGGCTTCGGCCGCCTCGAAGGCCTGCGCCGTGCGCAGCTGCGCCGCCGACACGCGCTCCTCGACGACGACCTGGCGGCCGGCGTAGGTCACGACGAGGATCGTCGCCAGGCACAGCAGCGCCGTGACGAGCAGCGCCGCGACGCCGCGTTGCCGGCAAGCAAGGGAGTGGCGTGTCATGGTGGTTCCTAGCCGATGCAATCGCCGGTCACCGCGCCGTTGCGGAGGCGAACCGTGCTGCGCAGGCTGCGCGTCAGGCCAGCGTCGTGGATCGAGCGGGCGGCCAGGGTCACGGCGAAGGAGCGCACGGCCTGCCGCGGCGGGCAGCTCGCGCCGCTCGCCGCGCACGACTGCGCGCAGAACGCCGCCAGGCTCGCTTCCTCGACCTGCGGCACGACGCGGAAGGCGGTGACGGTCAGCGTGCCGGCATCGGTGAGCGCCTGCCAGTTGCCGGCGCCGAGCTGCAGCTCGAGCACGCCGGCACGCAGGCGGAAGCCGAAGCGCTCGGGGTCGTCGACGCCGTCGTTCTCGACCACGTCGCGGGAGAAGCTGAGGCCGACGGCGTCGGAGGCGGCGGCATCGGCCGACAGGCCGTACGGGTTGAGCGGCGGCGCGCTGGCGCTCTCGCCGCGCACGCCCGAGGCGGCGTGGGCCCAGTACCCTGCCCGGCGGAGGTCGCGGGCGACGAGGTCGGCGGTGGTGCGCAGGTCCTGCAACAACCGCGTCTCCAGCGTGAGCCGGCGGTTCTCGTGCACGTGGGCGCTGACGACGCTGCTCGCGGCGGCGACGACGATCAGCCCGACCGCCAGGCCGACGAGCAGCTCGACCAGGGACAAGCCGTGCTGGCTGCGTGTGGCGCGCATCACTGGTTCCAGCATTTGCGGTTGGCGGCGTCGGCGTTGCCGGTCGTCGCGTCGGGCCCGGAGGCGTACACCGTGCCGTTGCCGAGCGACGACAGGCTCAGGTGCCGGCAGGCCGCGTCGCGCGACTGCGCACCGGTGGCGCTGGCGAGCAGCACGAAGCCGTCGGCCGTGTGCGTCGTCACCTGCAGCGCGTAGTGACCGGCCGCCGAGGTCGGACGCAGGCCGGTATCGGCCAGGCTGCCGTAGGCGGTGCTGTTGGCGCGGTAGCGCTCCTGCGCCAGTTGCGCCGTCATGAGCGTGACGAGCGCGTCGGTCCGGCGCGCGCGCAGCACCTGGCCCTCGAACGACGGGTAGGCGATGCTCGACAGCACGCCGGCGATGCCGACGGCGACCATCGTCTCGATCAGGGTGAAGCCGCGGCAAGAAGCGTGGTTCATCGGGTTCCTCGTTGAAGTCAGCAGGCGGGGAAGGCGGGGCTTGCGGCGCCCGGCGAGCACGAGCGCACCCGGCCCATGACGTTGACGACGTGGTGGATGGCACGACCGTGCGTGTCGGTGAGGCGCAGGGTGCCGGTCGGCGTGCTCGTGCCATGGAGCGGGTCGAACAGGATCGAGCTCACGTTGGCGGCGACGCGGACGCGCTCGCCGGCGGGCAGGACGACGGTCTTGATCTCGACGGCGCCGCCGCCGCAGACGGCCGGCCCGGCATCGGCGCAGATGCACTGCCCGGCGGCACCGGTGTGCACGACCCAGCAGGTGCCGGCGGGCGCGGCCTGCACGCCGAGGCGGAGCGCCCGGCGGCGCGCGACGGCCTCCTGGCGCACGAACTGGACGTCGGTGGCGAGCGCGGCCGCGGCAGCGTCGAGCCGGCGCTTGTCGACGAAGGCGGCGAGGCTCGGCGCCGCGGTGGCGGCGACGATCGCGGCGATGGCCAGCACGATGGCCGCCTCGATCAGCGTCAGGCCGCGTCGATAAGCGTTTGCGGCGGTGCCGATGTGCTTCGTGTCCATGCGAAGCACTGTAGAAATTCGTCCACTGCTTCGCGATCCCGAGCGCTGGGGAAACTCGGGGGAAGGCGGAGGGCCCCCACTCCGGGGGACGGAGTCGCTAGATGTCCCGGATCAGCTGCCGGAACTCGTCGACGTCTTCGAAGCTGCGGTACACCGAGGCGAAGCGCACGTAGGCCACCTTGTCGATGCGCTTGAGCTCGCGCATCACGTGCTCGCCCACCTTCGACGAGAGCACTTCCCTGGCGCCGCTGTTGAGCAGCTTGTCCTGGATGCGCTCCATCGCCGCGTCGATCTGCTCGACGCTGACCGGGCGCTTGCGCAGGGCCAGCGTCATCGAGGCGCGCACCTTCGCCGGGTCGAACTCGGCGCGCGTGCCGTCTTTCTTCACGACCGCCGGCAGGGCGATCTCGGCGTGCTCGTAGGTCGTGAAGCGCTTGTCGCAGCTCTGGCAGCGGCGCCGCCGCCGGACGACGTCGCCTTCGTCGGAATCGCGCGTCTCGACGACCTGGGTGTCCTCATGGCTGCAGAAGGGACAGCGCATCAGGGCTCAGCGGTAGACAGGAAAGTCCCTGGTCAAGGTCGCGACCCTGGCTTTGACGGCGGCGATGTTCGCCTCGTCGTGGGGCCGGTCGAGCACGTCGGCGATGAGGTGCGCGGTCTGCCGCGTCTGGTCTTCCATGAAGCCGCGCGTCGTCAGCGCCGGCGTGCCGAGGCGGATGCCGCTGGTGACCATCGGCTTCTGCGGGTCGTTCGGGATGCCGTTCTTGTTGCAGGTCATGTGCGCCGTCTGCAACAGCGTCTCGGCATCCTTCCCGGTGAGGTTCTTCGGCCGCAGGTCGACGAGCATCACGTGGCTCTCGGTGCGGCCGCTCACGATGCGCAGCCCACGCTCGGTCAGCGTGTCGGCGAGCACGACGGCGTTCTTGACCACCTGCTGCTGGTAGGTCTTGAACTCCGGCGCGAGCGCCTCCCTGAAGGCCACCGCCTTGGCGGCGATGACGTGCATCAGCGGCCCGCCCTGAATGCCCGGGAAGATCGCGCTGTTGATCTTCTTGGCGATGCCTTCGTCGTTGGTCAGCACGATGCCGCCGCGCGGGCCGCGCAGGCTCTTGTGCGTGGTCGAGGTCACCACGTCGGCGTGCGGCACCGGGCTCGGGTACACGCCGGCGGCGATCAGGCCGGCGTAGTGCGCCATGTCGACCATGAACACCGCGCCGATCGCCTTGGCCACCCTGGCGAAGCGGGCGAAGTCGATGCGCAGGCTGTACGCCGAGGCGCCGGCGATGATGAGCTTGGGCCG
>CAXSEJ010000088.1:0-9472 GCA_964236395.1 uncultured Rhizobacter sp. | reverse complement strand
CCAAGCTGCGCACCTCGTCGAGCCACGAGGAAGGCTGCGAGCGCGAGTTCGCCATTGCCACCAAGGAGTTCATCGGCGAGGGCGGCAAGGTCACGGCCTTGAAGGCCGTTCGGGTCGAGTGGCAGGGCCGCGAGATGGTCGAGGTGCCCGGCTCCGAGCAGATCATCCCGGCCGGCCTCGTGCTGCTGGCCATGGGCTTCGTGAGCCCGGTGGCGAGTCTGCTCGAAGGCTTCGGCGTCGAGCGTGATGCCCGCGGCAACGCACGCGCCGGCGTCGAGGTCGTGGGCGGCTATGCGACCAGCGTCGCCAAGGTGTTCGCCGCAGGCGACGTGCGGCGCGGGCAGTCGCTGGTGGTCTGGGCGATCCGCGAGGGTCGCCAGGCTGCGCAAGCGGTCGACACGTTCCTCATGGGGTCGAGCGAGCTGCCACGCTGAATCGATGACGACGGCTTCCGTGCCCGTACCCCGTCTCCCGCTTCGCCCCGACGGCGACAACCTCATCGAAGTTGATCACGTCGTCTTCGGCTACGAGGGCGGACGGACGATCCTGAACGACGTCTCGATGAGCTTCGGCCGCGGCAAGGTCACGGCCATCCTCGGCGGCTCGGGCTGCGGCAAGACCACCTTGCTGCGCCTCATCGGCGGGGTTCATCCGGCGGGCCGCGGCGAGATCCGCTTCGACGGCCAAGCCATCGACCCGCAGAACACCGAGCGGCTGTTCGCCCTCCGCCGGCGACTCGGCATGCTGTTCCAGTTCGGCGCGCTGTTCACCGACCTCTCGGTGTTCGACAACGTCGCCTTTCCTTTGCGCGAGCACACCGACCTCGACGAATCGATGGTTCGCGACATCGTGCTCATGAAGCTCAATGCGGTGGGCCTGCGCGGCGCAGCGGCGCTGCGCATCTCGGAGATCTCGGGCGGCATGGCGCGCCGCGTCGCGCTGGCCCGCGCCGTCGCGCTCGATCCCGAGCTCATCCTCTACGACGAGCCCTTCGCCGGCCTCGACCCGATCTCGATGAGCATCGCGGCCAACCTGATCCGCACCTTGAACGACACCACCGGGGCGACCTCGGTCCTGGTGTCGCACGACGTCGACCAGTGCTTTTCGATCTGCGACCACGCCTACCTGATGTCGTCGCAAGGCAAGGTCGTGGCGCACGGCAAGCCCGCCCAGCTGGCCGAATCGGAAGAGCCGGAAGTGCGCCAGTTCATCCGCGGCGAACCCGATGGGCCGGTGCGCTTTCACTACCCGGCGCCTTCGCTGGCCGACGACTTCGGCGTGCCCGCATGACCGGCGCCATCGACCGCGTCGGCCGGGCGGCGCTCGAGCTTCTGCGCATCCTCGGCCACCACGCGGCGTTCTTCGTCGATCTGCTGCGCGCCGTTCCGGCCGCTCTGCGGCGGCCCTACCTCGTGGTGGCGCAGATCCACGCCATCGGCAACCGCTCGCTGGTGATCATCCTCGCCTCCGGTCTGGCGGTCGGTTTCGTGCTTGCGCTGCAGATGTACTACGCGCTCGTTACCTACGGCGCGGCCGAGTCGCTCGGGCTCATCGTCAACCTCTCGCTCACGCGCGAGCTCGGTCCGGTGGTCACCGCGCTGCTCTTCGCCGGCCGCGCCGGCACCTCGCTCACTGCCGAGATCGGGCTCATGAAGGCGGGCGAACAACTGGCCGCGATGGACATGATGGCCATCGACCCGAGGAGCCGCGTGCTCGCGCCGCGCTTTCTCGCCGGCCTGGTCTCGATGCCGATCCTGGCCATACTGTTTTCGGCCGTCGGCATCCTCGGTGCCTACGTCGTGGCGGTGCTGCTGATCGGGGTCGACGCCGGCAACTTCTGGTCGATCATGCAGTCGGGCGTGGACGTGAAGCGCGACATCGGCAACGGCATCGTGAAGAGCATCGTGTTCGGCTTGATCTGCACTTTCGTCGCGCTCTACCAGGGTTACGAGGCCGAGGCGACGCCGGAAGGCGTGGCCCACGGCACCACGCGCACGGTGGTGATCGCCTCGCTCGGCGTGCTGATGATGGACTTCGTCCTCACCGCGCTGATGTTCACGACGCCATAACATAGCCACACGGGATCAGCTTCGATGGGCAAGAAAAGCACAGAAACGTTCGTCGGCATCTTCGTGCTGCTGGGCCTGCTCGGGGTCGTGTTCCTGGCGCTGAAGGCGGCCAACCTCGGCAGTTTCAGCAGTGCCGAGACGTACACGCTCACCGCCTACTTCGACAACATCGGCGCCCTCAAGGTGCGCGCGCCCATCCGCAGCGCCGGCGTCCTGGTCGGGCGCGTGTCTGCGATCAAGCTCGACCCCAAGCTGTATCAGGGCGTGGTCCAGCTCGAAATCCAGCGCGACGTCCAGTTCCCGGCCGACTCCTCGCTGCGCATCCTCACCTCCGGCTTGCTCGGCGACCAGTACATCGGCGTCGAACCGGGAGGCGGCGAAAAGATGTGGGCCGCCGGCGACAAGGTGACGCAGACGCAGTCGGCGGTCGTCCTCGAAAGCCTGATCAGCCAGTTCCTTTTCAGCAAGGCCGCCGACGCCGGTGGCACGACGGCGCCGAATGCGCCGGCCAGTGGAGCCAGGAAATGACCCGGATGGGAACCACCGTCACGACGCGCACGTTCGCTTGGCTGGGGCTCGTGGTGGTGCTGAGCGCGGCGCTGCCCGGCTGCACCACCATCCGCGATGCACGCGGCGGCCCCGGCCAGCGGCTCGACCCGTGGGAGAACTGGAACCGCAAGGTCTTCAACTTCAACGACAACGTGGACCGGGCGGTGCTGCAGCCCGTCGCCACCGCGTACACCAACGTCGTTCCGCAGCCGCTGCGGCGCGGCGTGGGCAACTTCTTCAGCAATTTCGCGGATGCGTGGTCCGCGATCAACAACGTGCTCCAGGGCAAGTTCCAGCAGGCCTCGGAAGACGCCACGCGGGTCGGCGCGAACACCTTGTTCGGCCTGTTCGGCGTGCTCGACGTCGCCTCCGAGATGGGGCTCGAGCACCACTACGAAGACTTCGGCCAGACGCTCGGCCGCTACGGCGTCGGCCCCGGCGCCTACGTCGTGCTGCCCATCCTCGGCCCCTCGACCGTTCGCGATGCAGCCGCCATCCCGGTCGACCGGATGGCCTCGCCCACGGCATTCTTCGACGGCACGCGCATCCCCGTCGGCCTGACGCTGCTGCAGATCGTCAACACCCGCTCGGGCCTGCTCGGCGCCACCCGCGTGATCGACGACATCGCCCTCGACCGCTACACCTTCGTCCGCGACGCTTACCTGCAGCGCCGGCGCAGCCTGGTGTTCGACGGCGACGTGCCGGAGACACCGGCCGACCCCGGCACTGCCGCGACCGACGCTGCCGGCGCGGCTGCGGGCAACGCCGCGCCGCCGGCCACGGCGACACCGGCGTCTGCGCCTTCCCGCGCCGCGTCGTCGCCGGGCTGAGCCTGTGCGTTAATCCGGTGCCCGCGCGGTTGGCGCCGGATGGCGCACCCTCGGCGCCTCGCGAGCGTCGCGCCACCTGTCCCACTTTCGAAAGAGACGCATGATCACCAGAAGAACACTCGGCTGCCTCGCGGCCGCAGCCCTGTCGCTCGCGGCCCTCGGCGCCCAGGCACAGGGCAAGACAGCCGACGCACTCATCAAGGAGGTGTCGAGCGACGTCCTCGACGCCGTCAAAGCCGACAAGACCATCCAGTCGGGCGACGTGCGCAAGGTCATTGCCCTGGTCGACCAGAAGGTGCTGCCCCATGTCGACTTCCAGCGCATGACCGCCTCGGCGGTCGGCCGCTACTGGCGCCAGGCCACGCCTGAGCAGCAAAAGCGCCTGCAGGACGAATTCAAGCTGCTGCTGGTGCGCACGTACTCCGGTGCCCTCGCCCAGGTGAGCAGCGAACAGACGGTCGAGCTCAAGCCCATGCGCTCGCAGCCGAGCGACCCGGAGGTGGTGGTACGCACCGAGATCCGTGGCAAGGGCGACCCGATCCAGCTCGACTATCGTCTCGCCAAGGCCGGCGACGGATGGAAGATCTACGACGTCAACGTGCTCGGCGTGTGGCTGGTCGAGAACTACCGCAACAGCTTCGCCCAGGAAATCGGCGCCAACGGCATCGACGGGCTCATCGCCAAGATGGCCGAGCGCAACAAGGCGGCCGCCGCCAAGAGCTGAGGCGCGCAGGCGTTCACCACATGTTGCTGTTGCCCGCCACGCTGACCTCGCGCGAAGCGAAGGTCACGCTGGCGATGCTGAAGCAGGCGCTGCGCAGCGAGGGCGGCGAGGGTCCGGTCGTCGTCGACGCCGGCTCGCTCAATCACCTCGACTCGGCGGCGCTGGCCGTGCTGCTGGAGGTCGATCGCCTGGCCAACGCCTGGGGCCGCGTCTTCGCGGTGCGCCGGGCACCGCCGCAGCTTGCCGCGCTCGCGAAGCTGTACGGCCTGGACACGTTGCTGCTCAAGGACGAGAGCGCCGGCGCGGCTGCGGCGAGCGCTGCCGCCCGGCCTCAGCGCAGCCCGGCGGAGTAGTCGGAGAGCGCCTTGATCTCGCGGTCGTTGAGCTTGGCCGCGACGGCGATCATCACGACGTTGTTGCGGCGCGCACCGGCGCGAAACGCCACCAGCTGAGCTTCGACATAGTCGGCATGCTGCCCCGACAGGCGCGGATACTGCGCCGGGATGCCGAATCCGTTCGGGCCATGGCAGCCGGCACAGGCCGGCACATTGCGATCGGCAACACCACCGCGCCAGATCTTCTCGCCGAGCAACGCCAGCTCCTTGTTCTTGGCCGCGCCGGCCTTTGCCTGCTTGCCGGCGTAGAACGCAGCGACGTTTCTCATGTCGTCGGCGCTGAGGGTCGAGGCGATGCCCTTCATGATCGGGTTGTCTCGCTTGCCCGACTTGTACTCGCCGAGCTGCTTGACGATGTAGGCCGGATGCTGGCCCTGAAGGATGGGGTTGGCCGGGGAGCCGCGTGAGCCGTCGTTGCTGTGGCAGGCCGAGCAGACGGCGGAGGAGAGGGCAGCGCCCTTGGCCGCATCCGGACCGCTGGCTGCCACCGCGGCCGCTTCGGGCTGCGCCGCAACGCCCATCGTGGCGAGGCCGAGCACCGTGGCGGCAGCGAGCGGGCGAAACAATCGGGCGACGGGCTTCATGGACGCTGTTGTCTGATGACCAAAGCAACCGATTTTACAATCACCGCTTCGCGGCAAGCCTTGGACCAACGAATGCTGATCGCACCGACCGCGACGCCGACCGCAGCCCTGTCGGCAGCCGATGCCGACGCGCAGTCGCGGCGGGCGCTCGCCTGGACTCACACCGCCCGTTTCCTC
Organism: uncultured Rhizobacter sp.; assembly: GCA_964236395.1. Classification (GTDB taxonomy): domain Bacteria; phylum Pseudomonadota; class Gammaproteobacteria; order Burkholderiales; family Burkholderiaceae_C; genus Schlegelella_A. The sequence continues at coordinate 4,144 of CAXSEJ010000088.1, read as the reverse complement.
ACCACTGCGAGCGCGTTGGCCGAGCTCCCGGCCACCGAGCTGGTCGAGATCGCTTTCGTCGGTCGGTCGAACGCCGGAAAGTCGACGGCGATCAACGCGCTGGCCCAGCAGAAGCGGCTCGCCTTTGCCTCGAAGACGCCGGGCCGCACGCAGCACATCAACCTGTTCGAGCTCGGCCCGAAGCTCGCGCCGAACACGCTTTTCGCCGACCTCCCGGGCTACGGCTATGCGGCCGTGGAGCGCAACGCCAAGCTGCGCTGGCAGAAGGTGATGGCCGATTACCTCGACGTCCGCCGAAGCCTCTCGGCCATCGTCATGATGGTCGACTCGCGGCTCGGCTTCACGCCGCTCGACCTGCAACTGCTGGAGTTCGTCGGCTCGCGCATCGGCAACGGCGCCGTCAAGATGCTGGTGCTGCTCACCAAGGCCGACAAGCACGGCAAGGCCTCGCTCGCGGCGGCGCTCGCGACGGCGCAGCGCGTGCTCGGCGAGCGCGTGACCGGCGAGGCCGCCGACGTGAGCGTGGCGCCGTTCTCGGCGCTCAACCGCAGCGGCGTGGCCGACGCGGCGATGTGGCTCTACGGCACGGCCCACCCGGTCTCGGCGGCACCATGATCGAACGCATGGACGTCGCGCTGCCGAGCGGCATCACGCTGAGCTGCCGCGTCGCCGGCCGCGCGGGCGACCCGGTGCTGGTGTTTCTTCACGGCTTTCCCGAAGCGGCGTTCGTGTGGGACGAACTGCTCGGGCACTTCGCCACCCGCTACCGCTGCGTGGCGCCCAACCTGCGCGGCTTCGAGCGCTCCTCGGCGCCTGCGGATGTGGCGGCTTATCGGATCAAGCTCCTGGTCGGCGACGTCGCCTCGCTCATCGACTCGCTCGGTGGCCGCGTCGAGGCGCTGATCGCGCACGACTGGGGCGGGGCGCTGGCCTGGGCGCTGGCCGCCTCCCAGCCGCAGCGCATGCGTCGGCTCGTCATCCTCAACTCGCCGCACCCGGCGACCTTCCTGCGCGACCTGCGATCGAGCGCGCCGCAACAGGCGGCGAGCGCCTACATGAACTTCCTTTGTCGACCGGACGCCGAGTCCCTGCTCGCCGCGGACGACTTCGCCCGCCTCTGGCCCCTGTTCGAGCGCATGGGCGCAACGGATGCGGCGCGGCCCGGCGGCGGCTGGCTGACCGAGAGCGTGAAGGAGCGCTATCGCGACGTCTGGCGACACGGGCTGACCGGCGGCTGCAACTTCTACCGTGCCTCGCCACTGCGCCCGCCGACGGGGCCCGACAGCCCGATCCACGCCGTCGTGCTGGCCGACGAGGCGGTGACCATTCGCGTGCCGGCGCTGGTGATCTGGGGCGAAGACGACCTGGCCCTGCCGGCGACGCTGCTCGATGGCCTGGAGCGTTTCGTGCCCGACATGCACCTCGTGCGCGTGCCCGACGCCTCGCACTGGATCGTGCACGAGCGGCCGGCCCTGATCGCCGCCGAGATCGAGGCCGCACTCGGCCGCTGAAGCCGGCGCGGCGCTTCAGCTGCGCGGCGGCACGTCGCGCACCATGCGATCGACCGCACGCGCGACGAGCGGTTTGGTCTCGAGCGGCTGGACCAGTCCGGCCGAGCTCAATCGCTCGAGGGCACGCCGGCTGATCGAGTGCGTGCGCATTGGCGACTCGCCGGCGAAGAGGAAGAAGAGGCTGCGCTCGCTGCGCCAGAGCAGCTGCACGCGGCTCCAGCGGCCTTGCAGGAAGATGCGTTGACGCATGCCCACGCGCAGCGCCTCGATGCGCCGCGCCGGGTCGTCGTCGACGCGGTCGCCGCCGCTCGGCAGGTGCTCGGCCGGCACCGTCTCCATCGACGAGAGATCGATCACCGAGTCGCTGAAGCTGCGCGGCGGCACATCGGCGAGCACCTCGTCGCGCATGCGCTGCACGATCTCGTCGGGCGTGAGCGCGCCGCTCGCGGCGGCCGCACGGGCGCCTGGCCGAAGCGCCTCGGTGTGGATGGTCATGAGGTCGTCGAGCACGGACTGGCGGTCCGGGCCGGCCAGCGCCACCGTTTCCATGCCGGCGCGCAGGCGCTGCAGCAACCCAGGCAGGAGCGCGACCAAGCGCTGCCGGCTCTGCGGATGGTCGGGGATCTGCAGGCTCCAGAGCAGGTCGTCGACGGTCTTCAGCGAGGTCAGCGTCGCCTCCGACTGCTCGCCGTGGCGCAGCATCGTCTCGGCAATGACCTGGGCCCAGGTGCCGGTCACGAAGCGGCGAATCGCGGGTGTGGCGCGCATCGGCACCATCTGGTCGACCAGGCGCTGGCTCAGGTGCTGCTGCAGCACGTCGCGGCGTTCCGCGCGCTGCAGCGCATCGACGGCGGCGTGGGCTGCGCGCAGCTGGCCCTGCAGCTGCTCGGCAAGGAAGGAGTCGATGCGATTGAGGCCGCGCCCGAACAGCGCCGTGTCGGGCGCCGCCGAGCCGGCCATCTCCTCGGCCACTGCGCCGGCGAAGGCCTGGACCGCCGCGAGCCGGGCGTCTTCGCCGCGCGAGTAGCCGACGGCCGCCTCGCCGATGCGGTCGAGCAATCGCCACGCGGGGTGGGCATCGTCGTCCAGCACGGCGTGTTCGGCCAGACTGACGCGCAGCACCGCGATCTGCATGCGCGAGAGCACGGGACGGATCGAGGCCGGCAGTTGCGGGTCGGCCAGCAGCGCCTCGAACAGGCGCGTGACGAGCTCGATGATCTGCCGGTCGAGCGGCTCGCTGGCGCCGGCGACGAGCGGCATCGTAGGCAGCAACGCACTGAACGAGCCGGCGCGCGGCAGATCGGCGCTCGGGCGCCCCGGGCTCGTCCCCGACGGCAGCACCACGGTGCGGTACGTCCCGGGCTCGACGCCTTGCGACTCGAGCCGCGTCGTCGCCGCGGCCCAGGCGTTCTTCAGCAGACCGGCCGCGACCCCGGCGGACGTGCGCAAGGCGATCGCCCGCGGCACCTGGGCGCTCACGACCGCACACGCCGCTTCCCATAGCGCCGTGGCGTAGACGAGCGGGCGAAACGGGTTCGACTCGGCCGTCACGTGCTCCTGACCGAGCAGGGTGCTCGTGTACGTCTGCAGCTCACGCAGCTCCCACTCGGCCGTGCTGTCGATGAGCTGCATCGCGCGCGAGATCTCGATGTCGACCTCGATACGCGATTCGTCCATCAACTCCAGGCTGTCGAGGCCCGGCTCGGCCTCGCCTTGCACGGCGGATCGGGCGTTCTGCTCGAGCTCCTCGGCAACGAGCCGGCGCAGCGACTCGGCGAACGTGCGCTCGTAGCGCGCTCCGTCGCGCCGCAGGGCGAGAACCAGATCGGCGTGGTGGGCACGGTCGCTGGCGCTCTGCGGACCGTCGCGCGCCGGGCCGAGCAACTGCAAGGTGCCGGCGAGCACCCGGCCGACGAAAGCCGGCGTCGAAGCGAGCTCGTCGTCGACGAATCGATGAAACAGCGCGGCGGTCGCCATGGGCTGGCGCAGGTTATCGGAAAAGCGATCGGCCAAACAGAAGGGGCTGCCGAAGCAGCCCCTTTCAGGAGACGCGGGTGCGGCCCGGACTTACATGTCCATACCGCCCATGCCGCCCATTCCACCCATGCCGCCGCCCATGCCACCGCCGCCGCCGGCCGACTCTTCCTTCGGCGCTTCGGAAATCATGGCTTCGGTCGTGAGCATCAGCGAAGCGACCGAGGCCGCGTTCTGCAGCGCCGTGCGCGTGACCTTCGTCGGGTCGAGGATGCCCATCTCGATCATGTCGCCGTACTGGCCGTTCTGCGCATTGAAGCCGTAGTTGCCCTTGCCGTTCAGGACGGCAGCGACCACCACGCTCGGCTCGTCGCCAGCGTTCTGCACGATGATGCGCATCGGCTCTTCGATCGCACGCAGGATCAGCTTGATGCCGGCTTCCTGGTCGGCGTTGTCGCCCTTGATCGTGCCGACCGTCTGCTTGGCGCGCAGCAAAGCCACGCCACCACCGGCCACGATGCCTTCTTCCACCGCCGCACGCGTGGCGTGCAGGGCGTCTTCGACGCGGGCCTTCTTTTCCTTCATCTCGGTCTCGGTCGCGGCCCCGACCTTGATCAGCGCCACGCCGCCGGCCAGCTTGGCCACGCGCTCCTGGAGCT
>CAXSEJ010000087.1:0-9521 GCA_964236395.1 uncultured Rhizobacter sp. | reverse complement strand
TCACGCCGCCGGGAACGTTCAGATCGCGGCGCTCTTCGGTCACGCGATCGCGTTCGGTCCAGCAGCGCTGCTCGGGCGGGCCCATGACGGCACGGGTCGAGACCACGGGCGCCTCGAACATGCGCTCATTGGGGCGCTGACGGTATTCGTAGGTCGGCGCAGCGAGCGGCTGCGGCGCTTCGTTCTGGTATTGGCCGCGGTCGCTGACCGGGCGCACCGACGAGATCTGGTTCTCGAGGCCGAGGCCGCGCAGCGAGTCGTAGCTGCCGCGCTTGAGCACCACGCAGCGCCCTTCGAAGCGGGCGTTGTCGCACGCTTCCCAGCGACCCCGGTCGACGACCACCGACGATGCGCGATCGTTGAAGCCGACGCGCGAGAAGTCGCCGACCGGCCGGTCGGTGCTGAAGGCGCGACCGCGAAAGCCCTCGTTCTCGTAGAAGGTGATTTGGGCGAAGGCCTGGCCGGCCGCGAGCAGGGCGGCGGCGGCGACGAGAGGTTTGAGCGCGTTCTTGGTGTTCATGGAGATCTCCATTCGATCGTGAGGCCCTGGTGCAGGGGCTGCTGGAGCAACGCGCCAGTCGCGGCGAGCGACGACGCCAGCGTGAGGGGGCGAGGTTAAGAAAGGCTTCCGGGCCTGTAAAGGTCCGGCCCGGGGTGCGATGCCGCGTCGCTGTGCCGGAGGTTGCCGCGCGGTCACGGGGCAACCTCCTACACCGTGGTCGGCGAACGCCGACCAGCGGCTTATTGCGGGTGGTCGAGTGCCTGGGCCAGGTCGTCGATCAGGTCGTCGGGGTGCTCCAGGCCGACCGACACGCGCAGCAGCCCTTGCGGCGTCTTGCTGTCGGCGCCTTCGATCGACGCGCGGTGCTCGATGAGGCTTTCCACGCCGCCCAGGCTGGTGGCGCGCGTGAAGATGTCGACGTGGGCCGCGACGGCCATCGCCGCGTCCCTGGCGCCGCCCTCGGCGCCGATCATCTCGAACGACAGCATGCCGCCGAATCCCGACATCTGCTGCCTGGCGAGCGCGTGAAAGCGGCTCGACTCGAGGCCGGGGTAGTGCACGACCGACACCTTGCGGTGGCTGGCCAGGAAGAGCGCCACCCGGGTCGCGTTGGCGCAGTGCGCCTGCATCCGGTAGGCCAGCGTGGGCAGGCTGCGCATGATGAGCCAGCAATCGAAAGGCGACGGCACGGCGCCGCCGTAGAGCTGGGCGGTGCGCACCTGGGCGAAGGCGTCGTCGTCGGCGCGGCTGACGACCGCGCCGCCCATCACATCGCTGCGGCCGCCGAGGTACTTGGTGGTGGCGTGCATCACCATGTCGCAGCCGAGCTCGAGCGGGCGTTGCAGGGCGGGCGAGGCGAAGGTGTTGTCGGCGACCGCACGTGCGCCGGCCTCGTGGGCGATGTCGGCCATGGCCGCGATGTCGACGCAGCGGAGCAGCGGGTTCGACGGCGTCTCGATCCAGAGCAGCCGCGTCGCCGGGTTCGCCCTCACGGCGCGCCGAACCTCGTTGATCTGCGTCATGTCGACGAAGCTCGCGCCGACGCGCCACTTGGCGAACAGGTGCTTCAGCACGTTGGCCGTGCCGTGGTAGATGTCCTGCGGCGCGACCACGTGGTCGCCGGGCTGCAGGCCCTGGAAGATGGCCGTCACCGCGGCCAGGCCGGAACCGAAGGCCGCCGCCGAGGTGCCGCCTTCGAGCGCCGCCAGCGCGGCTTCCAGTCCGTTGCGGTTCGGGTTGTGGTTGCGCGCGTAGAGGTAGCCGTGCGGATAGCTGCCGTCGGCCGCCCGCTCGTAGGTGGTCGAGAGATGGATCGGCTCGGTCACCGCCCCGGTCGCCGGGTCGACGCCATGCCCGGCGTGGACGGCGAGGGTCTCGAAGCGATGGTTCGCAGAAGGTTTCATGCGGCAGGGCGCGCGGCGGTGAAGTCATTGTGAACGGAGCGCTCATGGCCCGCACCAGCACCGCAGGTTCTTGACCAGCGGCGGCAATGGTCGATGGTCAGCCCCGGCATGCGGATCGCCACGGTCGCCGGCGACGGCTGCCGGCGAGTCGTTCTTGCGAAGTCACTTATCGTCGGCGAATTCCCTTGCGCAGGCGGGCCCGAGCACGGCCGCGCCGGCGCCCTCACCGTGAAAGCGATCGCCATGGAACATCCCGTCTACCCCGACACCCAGCTTCTCATCGACGGCGTCTGGTGCGCCGCCCAGTCCGGCCGCACCCACGCGGTCGTCAACCCGGCCAGCGGCGCCGTCATCGGCCGGTTCGCCTGGGCCGAGCGGGACGACCTCGACCGTGCTCTCGACGCTGCCCAGAAGGGTTTTCGCACCTGGTCGCGGGTCTCGGCCTACGAGCGCTCGAAGATCATGCGCAAGGCCGCCACCCTGCTGCGAGAGCGCGTCGAGCTGGTCTCGCGGCTGATGACCCTGGAGCAGGGCAAGACGCTTTCCGAAGCGAAGGCCGAGATCCTGAACGGCGCCGACACCATCGACTGGTTCGCCGAAGAAGGCCGGCGTGCTTACGGCCGCGTGATTCCGGCGCGCGCCGAAGGCGTGTACCAGCTCGTCATCAAGGAGCCGGTCGGCCCGGTCGCGGCCTTCACGCCGTGGAACTTCCCGATCAACCAGATCGTGCGCAAGCTCTCCGCGGCGCTCGCCGCCGGCTGCTCGATCATCGTCAAGGCGCCCGAGGAAACGCCGGCCTCGCCGGCCGAGCTCATCCGCGCCTTCGTCGACGCCGGCGTTCCGGCCGGCACCATCAACCTCGTCTACGGCGACCCGGCCGAGATCTCCAGCTACCTGATCCCGCACCCGGTGATCCGCAAGATCTCGTTCACCGGCTCGACCGCCGTCGGCAAGCAGCTCGCGGCGATGGCCGGCCAGCACATGAAGCGCGCCACGATGGAGCTCGGCGGCCATGCCCCGGTGATCGTGTTCGACGATGCCGACATCGCCGTCGCGGCCAAGACCATGGCCGCGAGCAAGTACAGGAACGCCGGCCAGGTGTGCATCTCGCCGACGCGCTTTCTGGTGCAAGAAGGCGTCTACAAGGAGTTCGTCGAGAAGTTCGTCGCCGCCAGCGAGGCACTGAAGGTGGGCAACGGGCTCGAGAAGGGCGTCAACATGGGCTCGCTCGCCAACCCGCGCCGCTCGGCGGCGATGGAAGCGGCCGTGGAAGATGCCGGCAAGCACGGCGGCACGGTGCGCACGGGTGGCCACCGCATCGGCAAGGACGGCAACTTCTTCGAGGCCACCGTCGTGACCGAGCTCGACAACGACGCCCAGGCGATGAACGTCGAGCCGTTCGGGCCGCTGGCGATCATCAACCCCTTCGGCAGCTTCGACGACGCCGTGAAGGAAGCCAACCGGCTGCCGTTCGGCCTGGCCGCCTATGCCTGGACGCGCTCGGCCAAGACCGCCAACGCGATCGCCGCGCAGGTCGAGACCGGGATGATCTCGATCAATCACGTCGGCCTCGGCATTCCCGAAGTGCCGTTCGGCGGCGTCAAGGATTCGGGCTACGGCTCGGAAGGCGGCAGCGAGGCGATCGAGCCCTACCTCAACCCGAAGTTCGTGACCCAGGCCGGGCTCTAGCAGCCGCAGGCGAGCGGCGGCTCATTGCGGCCGCTGCGCTTGCAGCCAGGCGAGCTTGGCCGCGTAGATGTCCTGCTGGCTGCGCGTGCCGCTCGCGTCGCGGGCCAGCGCGAGCTCCTTGCGGGCGGCGGCGAAGTCGCCGAGGCGCCAGTCGGCCAGGCCCAGCCAGTAGTGGAACTCGTGGTAGTAGTCGGCGCGGTCGACCTCGCGCGCGAACAGGTCGCGGGCGGCCGTGAAGTCGTCGCGCTGCATGGCCGCCATGCCGAGGTTGAAGAAGTGGAACGGCGGGTAGGGCTCGATCGACGCCAGCCGGCGGCGCACCGCGTCGGCGTCGGCGCTGCGGCCGAGCCGGGCGAAGCTTTCCCCCAGATTGGAAAGCGCACGGGTGTTGCGCGGATCGACTTCGACCACGTGCTCGAACACCGGCGCCGCCTCGGCCGTGTCGCCATGGCGCAGGTAGACGACGCCGAGCGTGTTCCAGGCGCTGGTAAAGAGCGGGTCGCGGCGCAGCGCTTCGCGGCTCCAGGCGTAGGCCGCGTCGAGGTCGTCGCGGGCCAGCGCTTCGGCGGCCCGGTTGTTGGCGTACATGGCCAGCACGGTGGCCTCGCCGATGTCGGCCCGGCGCATTCCGCGCACCTCGGCGGCGGGCAGGAAATCGATCGTGTAGGGGCTCAGGTCGCGCGAGGTGCCGGCGTCGAGCAGGCGTCGGCCGAGCGTCACGTTGACGTGGCCGCTCGCGAACAACAGGCTGCCGCTGCGGCTCCAGGTGGCCTCGAGGAAGGCGCTGCCGTAGTGAACCGGCAGCTTCAGCTCCTTGGCGAACGCGGCGGTCATGATGACGAGCGACAGGCAGTTGCCCGAGCGCGAGGCGAAGGCCTCGGCGGCGTTGCGGGTGCGCGCCGAGTCGTACTCGAGCTTGAGCTGGTGCTTGCCGTAGAGGGCGTCGACGAGCCCCTGCTGCAGCCCCTGCGCGCGCAGCTGGCCCGCGATCTCGAACGCAAGGTAGCGGCGCATGGCGTCGTCGAGCGCGAACACGTCGTCGGTCGACACGCGCTCGCGCGGCGGGGCGAAGCGAGCATCGTGGAACAGGCCGGCCGGCGCCGGCGCCTGCTGCGGCGCGCCGGCGCACGCCGTCGCCATCGCCACGACAGCACCCAGCGAGGCCGCCGAAGCGGCAGCGCAAAGCCAGCGGGTCAGGCCCATGTCGTACTCCTGCGACGTTGTTCGGCGACGCTATTCGAGCTTGATGTTGGCCGACTTGATGACGGCCGCCCACTTCGCGACCTCCGACTTCTGAAAGGCAGCGATCTGCTCGGTGCTCATGTCGGCGCCCTGCATGCCGAGCCTGGCCAGCCGCTCCTGCATGTCGGCGTCGTGCAGGATCTTGGCGATCTCCGCGTGCAGGCGGTCGACGATCGCCTTCGGCGTGCCCGCCGGCGCGAAGATCGCCTGCCACGAGATCACCTCGTAGCCCGGCACCGTCTCGGCGACGGCGGGGATGCCGGCCATCGACGGCAGGCGCTTGGCCGAAGTGACGGCGAGCGCGCGCAGCTTGCCGCTCTCGATGTGCGGGCCGGCGACGACGGTGGTGTCGAACATCATGTCGACCTGGCCGGCCATCACGTCCTGGATGGCCGGGCCGGAGCCCTTGTACGGGATGTGGGTGATGTCGATGCCGGCCTTGCTCTTGAGCAGCTCGAGCGAGAGGTGCTGCGAGGTGCCGCTGCCGGCCGAGGCGGAGGTGAGGTTCTTCTTCGCCTTGGCCGCGGCGATCACGTCGGCGAGCGTCTTGTACGGGCTCGCCTGGTTGACGACGAGCACCGTCGGGTTGGTGCCGATCAGCGCGATCGGCTCGAAGCTCTTCACCGGGTCATAGCCGATCTTCGGATAGAGGCTCACGTTGATGGCGTGCGAGCTGATCGTGCCGCCGACGATCGTGTAGCCGTCGGGCGCGCCGCGCGACGCCATCTCCGAGCCGACGCTGCCGCCGGCGCCGCCCTTGTTGTCGACGACGATGGTCGTGCCGAGCACCGGGCCGAGCTTTTGCGCGATCAGGCGGGCCAGGATGTCGGTCGTGCCGCCAGCGGGGAAGGGCACGATGTAGGTGATCGGCTTCGACGGCCACTTGTCCTGGGCCCAGGCCGGAGCCAGGGCGGCGCCTGCGGCAGCGGCGGCGAAGGTTCGGCGCGAAAGGGTCATCGTGTCTCCAGGTGTGCGGCGGGCCGTGACGGCCGGCATAGACTTTCGCGCATGTCGCAAGGGGACGCCATTCCCGAAAACGCGCAGGCCGCCGAAGCCGCGCAGGCGCGGGCGCCGGCCGGCGCCGAAGGCCGCTGCGCGCCCCACGTCATCGTCATGGATGCGCGCGACAACGTCGCCATCGTCGCCAACGAGGGCGGCCTCGACGCCGGCGCGATGCTGGCGTCCGGGCTCGTGCTGAAGGACCGCGTGCCGCAGGGCCACAAGGTCGCGCTCGCCGCCATCGACGCCGGTGCGGCCGTCGTGCGCTATGGCGTGGTGATCGGCCGCGCCGCCCGGGCCATCGAGGCGGGCCGCTGGGTTCACGAGCGGCTCTTGCACATGCCGGCCGCGATGGCGCTCGACAAGCTGCCGATGGCCACCGGCGCGCCCGCGCCGCAGGCGCCCCTCGAGGGCCACGGCTTCGCCGGCTACCGCAACGCCGACGGCAGCGTCGGCACGCGCAACATCCTGGCGATCACGACCACCGTGCAGTGTGTCGCCGGGGTGGTCGCGTTCGCCGTCGACCGGATCAAGCGCGAGCTGCTGCCGCGCTTTGCGAACGTCGACGACGTCGTCGGCCTCGAGCACACCTACGGTTGTGGCGTGGCCATCGACGCGCCCGACGCCGACATCCCGATCCGCACCCTGCGAAACATCAGTCGCAACCCGAATTTCGGCGGCGAGATCATGGTCGTCAGCCTGGGCTGCGAGAAGCTGCAGCCGGGCCGGCTGCTGCCTCCCGGCTCGTTCGAGATCCGCGACGGGCGCGGCGACCGGCCGCCCGGCGCCGGCGATGACGCCCTCGATGCCCTCGACGTTGTCTGCCTGCAGGCCGAGGCGCACGTCGGCTTCGCCTCGATGATCGATTCGGTGCTGGCGTCGGCGCGCGTCCACCTCGCCCGCCTCGACGCGCGCCGGCGCGAGCCGGTCCCCGCGTCGGCGCTCGTCGTCGGCGTGCAGTGCGGCGGCAGCGACGCCTTCTCGGGCGCGACGGCCAATCCGGCGGTGGGCTTTTGCACCGACCTGCTTGTGCGCGCCGGTGCGACCGTGATGTTCTCGGAGGTCACCGAGGTGCGCGATGGCATCGACCAGCTCACGGCGCGCGCCCAGACGCCGGCGGTGGCCGAGGCGATGGTGCGCGAGATGGCCTGGTACGACGCCTACCTCGGCCGCGGCGGCGCCGATCGCAGCGCCAACACCACGCCAGGCAACAAGCAGGGCGGCCTGGCCAACATCGTCGAAAAGGCGATGGGCTCGATCGTCAAGTCCGGAACGAGCCCGATATCGGGCGTGCTCGCCCCGGGCGAGCGGCTGCGCGACAAGGGCCTGACGCGCGGCCTGGTGTACGCCGCCACGCCGGCGAGCGACTTCATCTGCGGCACGCTGCAGCTCGCCGCCGGCATGAACGTGCACGTCTTCACCACCGGGCGCGGAACGCCCTACGGGCTGGCCCAGGTGCCCGTCGTCAAGGTCGCGACGACGAGCGGTCTGGCGCGGCGCTGGCACGACCTCATGGACGTCAATGCCGGCACCATCGCCGATGGCACGGCGACGATCGAGGAGCTCGGCTGGGCCCTGTTCCGCGAGTTGCTCGAGGTGGCCGGCGGCAAGCGCACCTGCGCCGAACGGATCGGCCTGCACAACGCCCTGGTGCTTTTCAATCCAGCCCCGGTGACCTGATCGGCGCCCGGCGCGGGCGGCGGTCGACAGGTGTGCGTAGGCCTTGTCCCACGCCCGGTTGCGGCCGGGGGATGCACCTGCGCGGCGCTGCACGGAATGGCGCGCCCGACCGGCCGCTCCTAATCTTCGCTCCGCTGAATCCTTCGGCACACGGGCTCCACCACCCGCCCTTCCACCACCACTCGTCGCTTACAAGGCAAAAAGGAACTCACCATGAATTTCATCATCTGGCTCATCATCGGCGGCGTCATCGGCTGGCTCGCGAGCATCGTCATGAAGACGGACGGCCAGCAGGGGATCATCCTGAACGTCATCGTCGGCATCATCGGTGCGTTCCTGGGCGGCTGGCTCATCTCGCCGCTCATCGGTGTCGGCACCATCAACCAGGACAACTTCAGCCTGCCGGCCATGGCGGTGTCGTTCGTCGGCGCCCTGATCCTGCTGGCGATCGTCAACTTCTTCCGTCGCGGCCGCATCAGCTGAGCCCCTTCGCGCCAAGGAGACAACGATGACCATCGAGAACATCAGAACGAGCGACGAGTCCGCCAATCGTGATCCGATCAGCGGCGCGCCGGGCGCTCACCCTGTGGGCACCGGCGTCGGCGCGGTGGCGGGCGGCATGGCTGCAGGGGCGGCGGCCGGCACCGTGGCCGGCCCGGTCGGCACGGTGGTCGGCGCGGCCATCGGCGCCGTCGTCGGCGGCCTGGCCGGAAAGGGCGTCGCCGAGTCGATCGACCCCACCCGTGAAGATGCCTACTGGCGCGAGAACTATGCCGCCCGGCCGTATGTGTCTGCAGGGTCGAGCTACGACGACTACGGCCCGGCCTATGGCTACGGCGTGTCGTCGTACGGCAAGCACTCCGGCCGCACCTTCGAGGCTGCCGAGTCGGACCTGGAGCGCGGCTGGAACACGGCGCGTGGCAAGTCGAGCCTGACGTGGGAGCGCGCCAAGGATGCGACCCGCGACGCCTGGAACCGCACCAGCGACGCGGTCGAGCGCGCCGTTCCCGGCGATTCGGATCGCGACGGCAAGTAACGCAGCTCGGGATTCTTGAAAAGCGCCTTCGGGCGCTTTTTCTTTGCCCGGCGCGGTGTCCATGTCGGGCACAACGGTTGCCGTCGCGCACGACCAACGAACCTTTCTCACAGGACCCGCATGGCCACCCGCAAAAGCAAAACTCCTTCCACTCCTTCCACTCCTTCGACGACGGCTTCGCTGAGCAAGACGGGCACGACGGCCGTGCCGATGGAAAGCATCGGCACCGTGCTGTCCACCTTCAGCGGCCCCTCGACGGCCCAGCTCGACCCGGCCCAGGCCCGGGGGCTGCCCACGGTGCCCGAGCAGCGCCTCGCCACCCAGAAGATAGGCGCCCAAGTCGGCACGGCCGCCGTCGCGTTCAATCCCCTCAAGGCGGCCGAGCATGGCCTCGCCTCGGGCCACCATCCGCAAGCGGGCCAGCCGATGGAGCCGCACGATCCGATCGACACCGCCAGCACCGTCAGCGAGGACGCAGCCTCGGCCAAGCTGGGCGACGGCATGCCGGTGCCGGGCTACAACCCGGGCAACGAGCCGCTCGACCGGGTGCGCGTCGACTCCGGTGGCCAGGTGCTCACCACCAACATGGGCATCGCCGTCAGCGACAACCAGAACTCGCTCAAAGCGGGCCTGCGCGGGCCGACGCTGCTCGAAGACTTCGTGCTGCGCGAGAAGATCACCCACTTCGACCACGAGCGCATCCCGGAGCGGATCGTCCACGCGCGGGGCTCGGGCGCGCACGGCTACTTCGAGTGCTACCAGGAGCTGTCGCCGATCACCCGGGCCGCGCCTTTCGCCGAAGCCGGCAAGCGCACGCCGGTGTTCGTTCGGTTTTCCACCGTGGCCGGCGAGCGCGGCTCCTTCGACCTCGCCCGCGACGTGCGCGGCTTCGCCGTCAAGTTCTACAGCGACCAGGGCAACTGGGACATCGTCGGCAACAACATCCCGGTGTTCTTCATCCAGGACGCGA
>CAXSEJ010000086.1:0-9540 GCA_964236395.1 uncultured Rhizobacter sp. | reverse complement strand
CGGAGCGTGTGGCGAAGCGCATGGAACCCGGCATTTTGTCCCCGGACGGCTGGCGGGCTCGCTCGCACCCGAAGCACTCATGGCAAAGATCACGCGGCCCGGCACACGCCGGCCCGTCGCGACCTTGGGCGGCAATCGCCTGCGGCGCCGTCCTACGGTGCGCGGCGGGCGGCGTGTCTACCGTCGTGGTCCTCGCCCGGAGACACCATGCAACGACACGCGCCCACCCTCATCGGCTTCGCCCTCGCGGTCTCGGCCGTCGGCCTGCACATCGGTTCGGCGGGCGCTGCCGACGCCGCCGGCCCGGCCGCGTCGAGCTACGCCAAGGAGCGCGCCGACTGCGAGGCCGGCCGCACCTCTCAGGACCGTGCAACCTGCCTGAAGGAGGCCGGCGCCGCTGCCGACGAGAAGAAACGCAACCGCCTCGACAACACCGGCTCCGCAGGCCAGAACGCCGTCGATCGCTGCAATGCCGTGCCGGCCAGGGACAAGGCCGACTGCCTCGCCCGCATCCAGGGGCCGGCGACCTCGAATCAGCAGACCACCAGCTCGGGCAGCGTCGGCGGCGGTGGCGTCATCCGCGAGACCAAGACCACGACCACCGGGCCGGCTGTCGTCGTCGTTCCCGGCAGCTCCGCCAGCGCTCCTCGCTGAGCCCCGCTCGGCCGGCGCACGCCGGTCGGCAGCCTGGGGGCCGCTTCGCCGTTCGCCGCCATGGCCGCTCTCCACATCACCGACATCGAATCGGCCATCAATTGGTGGCGCGATCGAAACCCGTCTCCTGACGGCATCACTGCCTGCGCCGAAGTCCGCGCGCTCGCCGAGGTGTACGGGCTGATGGTGTACTACCACGAGGCGGATTGCGACGAGGCGTCGATGCCGGCCGAGGCCCGGGCCGCGTGGCTCGCCTGGTACGCGACGACGCCGGACGCGCCCTGCATCGCCATCTGCTCGACGAGCCAGGGCGACGCCGTCTGCAAGGGCTGCGGCCGCACGTTTGTGGAAGTGCAGCGCTGGACCGACATGACGCCGGGCGAAAAGCGCGCGACGTGGCGCCGCATCACGCGCGAAGGCACCGCCTGGCGCTTCAACCGCTACGCCGAGCGCGCCGGTGCCGACGACCCCCTGCCGGCCGCGGCCGCAGGCGGATGAGCCGGCCCGGAGGCTTCTGGCAGAACGCTCGCCGCATCGCTGTGCTCGCCTGGCCGGTGTTCATCGGCCAGCTCGCGGTGCTCGCCTTCAGCACGGTCGATACGGTGATGGTGGCGCGCGCTTCGGCCATCGACCTGGCGGCGCTGGCGATCGGCCTGGCTGCCTACATCTCCATCTTCGTCGGCTTCATGGGCGTGGTCATGGCGGTCGGCCCGATCGCGGGCCAGGCCTTCGGCGCCGGCCGGCTCCGCGAGAGCGGCCGCCAGGCGGAGCAGGCGGTCTGGCTGGCGCTCGCGCTCGCCGTGCCTGGCTGCGCCCTGCTCCTCCTGCCCGAGCCCTTCCTTGCACTCGCGCGCGCCGAGCCGGCCGTGGCGGCGAAGGTGCGCGACTACCTGCTCGGCCTGGCCTTCGCCCTGCCGCCGGCGCTCGTGTTCGCGGCCTACCGCGGCTTCAACATCGCCGTATCGCGGCCCAAGGCCGTGATGGCCTTGCAGCTCGGCGCGCTCGCACTCAAGGTGCCGCTCAATGCCGTGCTCGTGTTCGGCCTGACGGTGCCGCTGCCCGGAGGCGAGTGGCGCACGCCGGCGTTCGGTGCCGCCGGCTGCGGGCTGGCGACGGCCATCGTCATGTGGTGCCAGCTCGGCGCGGCGGTGCTGCTGCTGCGTCGCGATCCGTTCTACCGCCCGTTCGGCCTCGGCCGAAGCATCGGCCGGCCGGAGCGGGCGAGCCAGGCGGCGCTGCTCCGTCTGGGCGTGCCCATGGGTCTGTCGATCATGGTCGAGGTGACCGGCTTCACCTTCATGGCCTTGTTCGTCTCTCGTCTCGGTGCCACGGTCGTGGCCGGGCACCAGATCGCCGTCAACATGGTCTCGATGATGTTCATGCTGCCGCTGGCCATCGCCAACGCGTCGAGCACGCTGGTGGCCCAGCGCATCGGCGCCGGCGACGGCGACGATGCGCGCCGGCTCGGCTGGTCGGGCCTCGGCATCGGCGTCCTGATCGCCGGCGTCCTGGGGGCGACGGTCTACCTGCTGCGCGCCGAGGTCGTCGGCCTCTACACCGGCAACGCGGTGATCGTCGCCGCGGCGGTGCCGCTGCTCGCCTGGGTGGGCCTGTTCCACATCGCCGACGCCGCCCAGACGGTCGCGGCCTTCGTGCTCCGCGCCTATCGCATCGCCACCGTGCCGGTCGTGGTGTACGTCGTCGCACTGTGGGGCGTGGGCCTGGGCGGAGGCTACGTCGCCGCCTTCGACCTCGCCGGCGTGCACCCTGCGTCGTGGCTGCGCGGTGCCCAGGGCTTCTGGGCCATGGCGACCTTCGGCCTGGCGACTGCCGCCCTGACCATGACCGGCTACCTCGCCTGGACCCTGCGCCGCCCGCGCGACGCCTCCGCCACGCTCGCGCCGCTCAGCTCAGCCTGAGGCCGACGACGCCGATCCCGTCGCCGCGGGCAGCTCGATCACGAAGCAGCTGCCCGGACCGTCGCGCGGTTCGCAGCGGGCGCTGCCGCCGTGTCGCTCCGCGATCTGCCTGACGAGCGAGAGGCCGAGGCCGACGCCGCCGGCCTGCTCGGCATGGCCGGGCAGGCGAAAGAAGGGCTCGAAGATGCGTTCACGCATGGCCTCGGGCACGCCGGCGCCCGAGTCGCACACGCGCACCGCGACGCGCCCGGCGCCGGCCTCGAGCCGCACCACGATCTCGCCGCCGCCATAGCGCCGTGCGTTCTCGAGCAGGTTGCGCAAGGCCCGACGCAGCAGCCGCTCGTCGCCGCCGACGACGACCGCCGCCGGCGCCTCGACGCTCGCCTGCACCCCGGCCGCCTCCTCGACCGCCACGGCGAGCAGGTCGACACGGTCGCGGTGCAACGCGTCCTGGGCGCCGTCGAGCCGGCTGGCGAGCAGCACCTCCTCGACGAGCGCGTCGAGCTCGTCGACATTCGTGTCGATCTCCAGCTTCAGGCGCGCGCGCTGCTCGGGCCCGGCCTGCTCCAGCATCGACACGGCCATCTTCATGCGCGCCAGCGGCGAGCGCAGCTCGTGGCTGGCGTTGGCGAGCAGCGACCGATGCGTCGCGACCAGGGCTTCCACCCTTGCCGCCGCGACGTTGAAGCTGGCCGCCACCGCCGCCACCTCGTCGCCGCCGGAGACGGCGACGCGGTGGCCGAGCTGGCCCGAGCCGAACTGCTCGACGCCGCGCTTGAGCGCCTCCAGCCGTCGCGTCAGCCGGCGCACGACCGGATAGGCCCCGGCAGCGACGGCGACGAAGAGCACCAGCAGCACGATGATCAGGCCGGCGCCGCGTGGCAGGCCGGGAGGCAGCACCGGCCAGGCGCGCCCGTCGCCCGTGGCGCCGCCGGGGCGGCCGCCGGCGCGCTCCTCGCCCGGGCCGCCGCGCGGGCCCGCGCCGGGAGGCCGCCCCGGCCGCATCGTCCAGAGCGTGCGGCCGTCGTCGAGCGCAAAGGCGAACGGCGGCGCGCCGCCTTCGGCCGCGCGGCGCAGGAACGACTCGGAGGCGGCGATGCGCTTGCCCGCCGCATCGTCGAGCGCCAGCGGCACGCGCAGGCGCTGCGACCAGTCGCGCAGCGCTTCTTCCTGCACCGCGACGGTGGCATCGGCCGCGGGCAGCGAGCGTTCGAGCAGCTCGGCCCAGGCGCCGAGGCGTTCGGCGCCGAGGCGTTCGCCGACGACCCGCTCGGCGCGGCCACGCTCCTGGTCGAGCTGACGCTGGAACAGCCACGTCGAGCCGAAGGCAAACAGCAGCAGCACCGCGACCACCGTGGCGTAGATGCGCAGGTAGAGGCTCTTCACTCCGCGTCTTGCTTCCTCGCGAACACATAGCCGGCGCCGCGCACGGTCAGCACGCGCCGCGGCGCCTTCGGGTCGTCCTCGATGACGGCGCGGATGCGCGAGATGTGCACGTCGATGGAACGGTCGAAGGCTTCGAGCGGGTGGCCCTTGAGCGAGTCCATGATCTGGTCGCGGGAGAGCACGCGGCCGGGGCTCTGCGCCATCACCACGAGCAGGTCGAACTGGTGGCCGGTGAGGTCGCACGGCTTGCCGTCGAGCCGGGCGACGCGGGCGCCGAGGTCGATCTCCAGACGGCCGAAGCGCAGCACGTCGTCGTCGGCGGCCTGCGGCGAGGCGCGCCGCAGCAAGGCCTTGATGCGGGCGAGCAGCTCCCGCGGCTCGAACGGCTTGCCGAGGTAGTCGTCGGCGCCGAGCTCGAGGCCGACGATGCGGTCGGTGGGCTCGCCGCGCGCAGTCAGCATGAGCAGCGGCAGCTGGCGCGTGCGGCCGGCGGCCCGCAGCTCGCGGCAGAGCTGCAGGCCGTCGCCGTCGGGCAGCATGAGGTCGAGCACCAACGCGTCGTAGGCCTGCTCGGCGAGCCGGGCGCGGCCGGCGGCGAGCGATCCCGCCGTGTCGACCTCGAAGCCGGCCTGGCCGAGGTACTCGCTCACCATCGACGCCAGCCGGGCGTCGTCGTCGATGAGCAGGAGGCGCGAGGTCACGGCACGATTATCCGGCGCGACCCGGCCGCGCCGCCGTCACCGGCGCGGTTCACGCTCCATGCGCTTCATGCGCTCTTCCATGCGCGCACGGCGGTCCTTCATGCGTTCGGCGAGCCTGGCGCGCTGCTCGGGCGTGAGCACGCGGGCAACGTCGAGTAGGGCCTGCGTCATGCGCCGGCTCGTCTGGTCGTGCTGCTGCAGCGTCTGCTGGCGCAGCCGCTCGGCCGCCGCCGGGTCCACGGTGGGCGCCGTCAGGATGTCCATGCCCTGCTGGCGAAGGCCGCGGCCGGCCTGCCTCTGCGCGCGCAGGTCGGTGAAGGCTGCCGCCGCGATCTGCTTGATCTGCGTTCGCTGCGCATCGGTGGCGTTGAGGCCGTCGAGCAGGTGGTCGATCATCCGGCCGGTGTGCTCGGGCGGGCCGAACATCCCGCCCATGCCGCCACCGCCGCCGCGCGGGCCGTGGTGCATGTTCCAGCCGCCACGCTCCATGCCGCCACGCTCCATGCCGCCACGCTCCATGCCGCCGCGCTCCATGCCGCCAGGCGCCGGCTGCGCCCGCGCCGACACGCTGACCGCCGCGAGCAGCGTCATCGCCATGCCCACCATCACCACCTTCATCCGCCGGCTCGCACCCGCCGACCCCGCCACATTCATCGTCTTGCCGCTCATCGCTTGGCTCCTTGTGCCCGAAACTTTCAGGCTCGAAGGCGATGGTGGCGAGCACGCGTGAGTCGAGATTGACCGAGGGGTAAAGATGTGTGAACGACGGCGGCGCGCCGACACCGGCGACGACCTCGACGCGCCTCAACGCGATGGCGACCGCCAGCCGAGCTCGGCCTCGAAGATCGCCCGGTACGGCGTCCGGATCTCGTCGGGCACGCACTCGATGTAGTGGCGTGCGTGTTCGAGCACCGGGCCGCGCAAGCTGCGCAGGTACGCCAGTGCCTCGCTGGCGTCCGGCACACGGCCGTTCTGGCCATCGAAGCGCGGCGGCAGCGCGGTCCACACCACGGCGTCGAGGCCGAGTGCGCGACCCCAGTCGGCAATGACTGTCGCCTGGAACGCCGCCGGTGCGTCGGGGCGGGCAAGCACGGCCGCCTCCTGCAGGCCGCTCACGCTGCCGAGAAACTGCGGCTGGCGGGGATCGATCTCCTCGCGCTGGCGCAGCAGCTCCATGGCGTCGTCGAGCGGCATGGAACGGAGCTCGACCCAGCGCGTCGGCACCGCCGCGGCGCCGGGGCAGAGCGCCGTCGCCAGCTCGCCGTGGTCACCGACCCGCGCAAATTCGATGGCGAGCATCGGGCCGCCGGTTCGCCATTCGCCGGCCACCGGCAGCGGCCCTGGTCGCCAGACGAGCGAACCCCAGGCGAGGCACGCGAGGCGCATGACGGCAGGAGCGCTCAGCCGCCCGCGTCGTGCACCCTGTCGCTGTTGCTGCTGCTGCGCGAGCCCTTGAGGTGCATCTCGATGTCGGCCCTGTTCGGCCCGACGGCGGCGATGGCCTCGTGGATCTGCTCGACCGTCGCGTCGAATTCGGCCGCCATCCGCTCGACTTCCGCCGTGCCCATGCCGCCGCCCTGCCCCGCTGTCGTTGGATCGCTCACATGCACTCCGAGAGGTGTTGCCACTGCACGGCAATCGCTGTGCTCAGCACCTGCGGCGGTCACCGTGGTGTCACGGAACTGTCGCGTCGGCGTCACCCGGGCTGCCTAAGCTGCCCGCACCTGACGAGGAAAACCCATGCTTCACGACTTGCCGACGCCCGATGCCATCGACCCCGACGATCGCGACAACAACACCTCGTCGAACGCCAGCCTTCACGAGCTGATGGACGCCCGGCTGCACCGGCGCCACCTCCTCAAAGGCGGCGTCGGCGCGATCGCGTCCGCCGCGCTCGGCTCGGCCAGCCTCGTCGCTTGCGGCGGCAACGGCAACGACGCCGGCGAACCGGCACCCGGGCCGACGCCGGCCAGGACACTGGCCTTCACGGCCATCGGCAAGGACCTCGCCGACCAGCTCGTCGTGCCCGCCGGCTACACCGCCACCGTCATCTACGCGACCGGCGACTCCATCGATCCGGCGCTCACCGACTACGCCAACGATGGCAGCGACGCGACCTTCTCGCGGCGTGCCGGCGACCACCACGACGGCATGCACTGGTTCGGGCTGGGCGCCGACGGCTTCTCGCGCGACGCCGCTGCCGTCGACCGGGCCCTGCTTTGCGTGAATCACGAGAACATCGCCGGCACCGTGCAGTACCTGCACCCGCTCGGCCCGACCAACACCGCCGCACCCGCGCCGAGGCCCGAAGCCGAGGCGGTGAAGGAGATCGAGGCCCACGGCGTCTCCGTCATCGAGCTCGGCCGCACGGCCGGCAAGCTCGGCCTGAAGAAGAACTCGAGCTTCAACCGCCGCGTCACCGCATCGACGCCGATGGAGCTGAGCGGCCCGCTGCGCGGCCATGCGATGGTGAAGACGCGCTACTCGCCCGCCGGCCTCATGACGCGCGGCACGATCAACAACTGCGCCAGCGGCCACACGCCGTGGGGCACCTACCTGACCTGCGAAGAGAACTGGGCCGGCTACTTCCGCCGGGCTGGCGGCGACGACAGCCTGCGCAGCGCCAAGGAAGTGACGGCCTTTCGCCGTGTCGGCCTGGCCCAGGGATCGGCAGGCAACAACCGCTGGAGCTCCGTGCTGCCGGCCGATCCCGCCAACACCGGATTCAGCCGCTGGGACGCCAGCCGGAGCGGCGTCTCGGCCGACGGCAGCGACGACTTCCGCCACGCCGCCAACACCTTCGGCTGGGTCGTCGAGATCGATCCCTACGACCCGCTCTCGACGCCGCGCAAGCGCACGGCGCTCGGCCGCTTCGCCCACGAAGGCGCGTGGCCGAGCCGGCCCGTCGCCGGCAAGCCACTGGCCTTCTACATGGGCGACGATTCGCGCGGCGAGTACGTCTACAAGTTCGTGAGCGCCGCCGTTTGGAGCGCGAGCGACGCCAATGGCGGCCTGGCTGCCGGCAACAAGTACCTCGACGCCGGCACGCTCTACGCGGCCCGGTTCAACGCCGACGGCACCGGCACCTGGCTGAAGCTCGACCTGGGCAATGCCGCCATCGCCACCCACGCCGGCTATGCCTTTGCCGACCTCGCCGACGTGGTGGCGAACGCACGCATCGCGGCTGACGCCGCAGGTGCCACGAAGATGGACCGCCCGGAGTGGACCGCGGTGAACCCGGCGAACGGCGAGGTCTACATCACCATGACCGAGAACCCCGACCGCGGCAACCTCGGCACCAGCAGCAACAACAACCCGAATCCGCCGCTCGACGCCGCCAACCCGCGCTACTGGCTCGACCGCAAGACGAACACCAATGCGGCGGTCGCGACCCAGAAGGGCAACGTCAACGGCCACATCGTGCGCCTGCGCGAGACCGGCGACGACGCCGCCGCCCTCGCCTTCGCGTGGGACATCTTCCTGTTCGGCGCGCAGGCCAGGGCCGATGCCGGCATCGACGACGTGAACTACCAGAAGAACGTCAACCTGTCGGGCCTCACCGACTTCAACGACCTGTCCAAGCCCGACGGTTGCTGGTTCTCGCCGGCCAGCGGCATCCTCTGGATCGAGACCGACGACAACACCTACACCGACGTCACCAACTGCATGCTGCTGGCCGCCTTGCCGGGCACGATGGGTGACGGCGCAGTGATCACGATCGACAACCTCGCCAACGGCAGCCCCGACGCCGCCGTGCTCACCACCGCCAGCATCACGACGAAGATGGGCAGACGACCCGGCGACGCCAACTTGAAGCGCTTCCTCACCGCGCCCAGGGGCGCCGAGGTCACCGGCCTGACCGAATCGCCCGACGGCAAGGCGCTCTTCGTCAACATCCAGCACCCGGGGGAGAACACCGGAAACGCCGTCTCGGCGGTGGGCACCGCGTTCCCTGCCGGCCCGTTCGAGAGCAACTGGCCGGGCAACGGGCGCGGCATCGCCGCCGCCTACGGCCCGGGCGGTGCCACGGCCCGGCCGCGCTCGGCCACCGTGATGATCACGAAGAACGACGGCGGGGTGATCGGGCTGTAGATACCAGCGCGAGGCGGCGTCGGGCTGGTGGAGAGGGTGGGATTCGAACCCACGTTACGGTGAAACCGTAAACCAGATTTCGAGTCTGGCGCATTCGACCACTCTGCCACCTCTCCGGTCAGGTGTTCGGCGGGTCGCTGCCGAGGCCGGATTCTAGTTCGCCTTCAGCACCACCCCGGCGAGGCGGGCGTCGCTCACCCGTGTGTGCCAGCGCTCGCCGGCAGCGATCGGCGCGGCGTCGGTGATCGTGCCGGTGGTGACGATGTCGCCGCGCTCGATCGGCCAGCGCTGCGGCGCGGCTGCCATGGCGTCGACCCACAAGCGCAGCGCCGTGAGCGGACCGCCGAGGACGATGCTCGCGTGCCCGGTCTCGACCTCGATGCCGTCGCGGCAGAGCGTGACCTCGAGGGCGGCGAGCTCGCGCGCCGGGTCGGCGAACGCCGTCAGCGGCACCCGCCGGCCGACGAGGAGGCGACCGTGCAGCGCGAAGTCGGCCACCGTGTCGGCGGCCTGGAAGCGCCAGCCCTCGAAGTGCGTGTGCACGATCTCGAAGCCGTGCGCGACCCAGTCGATGCAGCCAGCCAGCTCGCTCTCGCCCATGCCGGGTCGTGGCGCGCTGGCGAAGGAGAACATGATCTCCGGCTCGAGCCGCGGCTGCGAGAAGGCGCCGAGCGCGACGCTGGCGCTGCCGTCGGACGCGGCGAACTCGAGCGTGCTGTTCCAGATGGGCCCCCAGATCGGCGCGTGCACGCCGTAGCGGTCCCAGATGCCGCGGTTGGTGAAGCCGA